>JAJFLD010000139.1 GCA_021772875.1 Ghiorsea sp.
AGCATTTAAGGCGGCAAGTGTTTGTAAACTTTGCCACATTTGTGCGTGAGAACCCTCAAAAAGACGACCACAGCCGCCGCCAAAAAGGGTGTCACCGCAAAAAAGAGCATCATCAATGATAAATGCAATATGGCCTAAGGTATGACCCGGTACATCCATGGTCTTGATGTTAAGCTCGCCTAAGGTGAACGAGCTATTGGCTTGAATGGGTTGGCTAATGCCACGGATGCGAGCTGCATCGGCTTGATTGCCTACAACTTCACATTGGTATAATTTAACAAGTTCTAAGTTGCCATCGGTATGGTCCCAATGGTGGTGGGTGTTGAGGATATGCGTAGGTTTTAAGTTTAGTTTTTGGCATGCCTCTTGCACTGGATTGGCCAGTGTCGGATCAATAATACACACGACTTCAGAGTGGAAGTCTTGGATAAGATAGATATAGTTGTCACGCAGTGCAGGTATTTGATGTACGTAAAAATGAGTATGTTGGTATGTCCACATGCATGCAGTGTAAAACGGAGTTAGCTGAATGTCACACAGTGAAGATGAAGGTTCAACCAAAGCAGTCGTCACGGCAATTATCGGCAATGCCGTGGTTACAGTAGCAAAATTTATTGGTTTCGCCTTATCTGGCTCAAGTGCGCTGCTTGCTGAAGCCGTCCATTCGTTGGCCGATACCGCCAATCAAGGCCTGTTATATCTAGGATTAAAAAGATCGCAACGTGCAGCAGATGGGAAACATCATTTTGGTTACGGTCAAGAACGTTATTTTTGGAATTTGGTTTCGGCGGTAACGATTTTCTTCCTGGGTTGTGTTTACACCATTATGCATTCATTAGAACAGCTTAAGTATGGCCATGAGCCAGAAATGAGTTGGATAGCTTTTGGTATTATTGCTTTTGCTTTTGTGGTTGAGGGATATTCCTTTTTTGTTGCGTTCAAAGAGTTTACGCGCCAACGCCTCGCCGAAGGTATGGGTTTTTTACAATATGTGCGTGAAACACGAGATCCAACAACGTTAGCTGTGTTGATTGAAGATTCTGTTGCTGTGCTTGGGTTATTTTTTGCTGCTGTTGGTATGAGTTTGGCAGCGTATACAGGTTCAGCTCTTTTTGATATTGGCGCAGCTTTAGCTATTGGCCTATTGATGGGTTTTTTAGCCTTTTTCTTGGCCTCAACCAATAAAAAATATCTGCTTAATGTTTCAGATGAAGAAATTAATCAGATAGCGCTTAAAGCGTGGTCAAAAGATGAACGCGTGCAAGCGGTTCGCCATATTCGTAGTATCATCTTATCCCCAGAAGAAAGTGTTGTGATGGCTGAGTTAGAGCTTCGTGAAGAAGCTTTGTTTGCCAATATGACACAAGAAGAGGTGCAGTTGGCCATTCAGTTTATGCGCCATCTTGATACTGTGCGTACGTCATTAGAAGAAGAAGTGCATAAGGCTGCAAGCGAAGCAAAACATATTTATGTGGAGTTTGGGTTGCCCAAATAAAGAGCAGCCTGATTTTTTATTTGTTGTTGTTGCGCTCAATTTTAATCCAGTTTTGCACATTGCGGTTGTGTTCATCTAAAGTTGACGCAAAAGCATGACCCCCCGTGCCATCGGCGACAAAATAAAGGTATGCCACATCGGAAGGGTATGCCGCAGCGCGTAGGCTTGCAGCACTTGGATTACAAATGGGTGTGATAGGCAAACCACGACGGGTATAGGTGTTCCATGGCGTATCGGTTCTTAAGTCTTTGCGCTGAATGTTGCCTGAGAATGCCCCTAGTGTTCGGTACATGCCATAAATGACAGTTGGATCCATTTGTAGTGGCATATGTTTGCGCAAGCGATTATGAATGGCTGCTGAAACCCAAACCCTTTCATGAGGCAGAGCTGTCTCTTTTTCTACAACAGATGCAATAATACGATTCTTTTTGATATCTTCTTCTGACCAGTGAAGTTCAGCGGCCAATTGTGCTTCAACCTTGGCGCGAGCATCAAACATTTGCTGTAAGATAAACTTAGGGTTTACAGGTTTTGAATAGAGGTAGGTCTCGGGTAAAAACACCCCTTCAAAGTCTGAATTTTGGGTGATGCTTTTCATGGCTATTTCCCAATCGTGAAGGGAGGTGCTGGTGCGTTTGGCAAGTAAGGCTAACATTTCATCCGTACGCAAACCTTCAGGAATGGTGACTTTAAATTGTTCAACTTTACCGGCCTTTAAAATAGACATCACTTCAAACATATTAAGTTTGCCTGTGAACCGATACAAACCGGGTTTTAGTTTTGCATCATCGCCTGTTAAACGCGCAAGCAAACGAAAATAACGCGCTGAGGAGATGATGTCTTGTGAGGCGAGTTGAGAGGCAATCACAGCGCTTGAAGAGCCTGAGTCGATCATAACTTCACGGTAATCAATGGTTTGCTGTGCATTGAGTTGCATCCAAACATAAATCAAAGCAGCAACAATCAAAGCAAGAAAAACAGTTAAAATCTTAAATAATGGATGTTTAGAAAACACTTATTTTCACCCCTTTTTCAGCACTTAATGCCTGTTGCATGTCGCTGATTGCGGGATGTCGAGGGTTTAGGCTACGATAATTCACCATATGCACAGGGTTTAAAAATTGACCACTATTGAGCAATAAGATTGCCTCACATGTATCCAGCAAAGCTGTGGGGCATTGTTGCGCTTGAATAAGCTGCTTCTTGAGCAAGTGTTGTCGTATGACACCATTGAGTACGCCATCACCATCAGGCGTGAGCCAATGCCCTTGATGGTAGAGTATGATATTTGATGTAAGGCCACTGATGATGAGGCCGTCTTTACAAATGATATAATGTTGAGGATTGATGGTGTGGGTTTGACAAATTTGGATGGCTTTTAAGGTGTCGGCGTAATCAGAAGTGAATTTGGCTATTTTTGTACGTAAAGGGAAGGGGTATTCAACACTGATGAAGGGGGATAAATTGCTTGCTGGGGTTGCAATAAAAGCTTTGCTTTGCAGATGTATTTCAATGTTATCACTTGCTGCCAGTAAACCCCAATCGGCCTGACCACCACTGATTGTCAAACGCATGAGGCAATCAGCAGCTGTTGCTTCGGCGGCTTTTAAACAAGCTTTGTAAACGTTTTGTTGCCAAGCTGGGTTAAGCGAAATGCCAAAAGACTGTAAGCCAAGGGTGAGTCTTTGCCAATGCGTTTCCCAGCCAAAAATTTCCCCATTAATGATACGAAAAGTTTCAAAACATGCTTCAGCATAGGATAAACCACGATCCATTTGTTTGTGATGCTGAATATTGATGTTATTAACCATAGGCAAAGTCTACATCGATTCTATCCATCACGCATCAAGGTCGATACACTTTGTGCATGAAAATTAGACTCATCCAAAATAGCCCACGGGTTGGCGACATTGATGGCAATGCCCATTTGATTTGCCAAGCCATTCATGAAACCAGCATCAAGCATACCGATTTGGTTGTTTTTTCAGAGCTTGGTTTGACTGGGTATCCACCTGAAGATTTGTTGCTGCGTCCTGCATTTATGGATGAAGTAGAAAAGGCAACCCAACATATCATTAGCCAAACTGGACATAGTATTGTTGTGTTTGGTGCACCTCGACGTGATGGTAAACATTTAAAGAATAGTGCTTTTATAGCTCGAAATGGAAAGTTGGTAGGCATTTATGATAAGCAGTATTTGCCCAACTACGGCGTTTTTGATGAGCAGCGCTATTTTGTAAAAGGTGATGTGCAACAGGCTGTTTTCAAGGTAAATGGCTGGTCTATTGGTTTGGGCATATGTGAAGATTTATGGCATGATGCTTTGGCTTTGAAACAACAATCTTTAGCATGTGATGTGTGGTTAAATATTAATGCATCACCCTTTCATATCGATAAACAATACGAACGCGAGGCCATCACATCACGGCGTGCGCAACAATTTGGTTGCCCGCTGGTTTATGTCAATCCTGTGGGTGGTCAGGATGAAGTTGTCTTTGATGGTGGTTCTCATGTGATGGATGCAACAGGCATGCTGTTATTACGCGCGCCTTTGTTTGTGAATGATACATACAATATTGATTTGGCACTGGTGAATGATATACAACTTGTAGAAATACCAGAAAAAATTGAACAAATTCATCAAGCTTTGGTTTTGGGTGTGAAAGATTATGTGTTGCGTAACGGCAGTACACAAGTTGTGCTTGGATTATCTGGTGGCATAGATTCTGCACTGACAGCGGCCATTGCAGTTGAAGCTTTGGGTGCGGAGAATGTGTTGGGGGTGTTGTTGCCATCGACATGTTCTAGCCAACATTCGATTACTGACGCTCAAGCTTTGGTACAAAATCTAGGCATAGAAAGCATCACATTACCCATTATGGATGTGGTTTCAGCAGTAGAGGCCACTTTGGCCGACACATTTAAGGCTTGGCACAAAGAAAGCCCAGATGTGACTGAGGAAAATATTCAAGCCAGAGCGCGCGGCGTATTGTTGATGGC
>JAJFLD010000140.1 GCA_021772875.1 Ghiorsea sp.
ATTCTTAATGATTTGTATGTTCAGCCTAACTACAGAGGTCAGGGATTTGGAAAAGCTTTGATTGAACATGCCTTGAAAGAAGCAAAAGCTATGGGTTATCAACGTTTGCAATGGTTAACAGCCCAAGATAACAAAGCTGCCCAAGCGTTGTATGGCAAGCTTGGTGCACAGCAAAGTACTTGGTTTTTTTATGCTAAAGAAACTTAGCAATTAAGTAGATGTCATTCATTTAAATCTATGTATTCTTTACATTTTATACTATGAGAGGTTGCTTATATGATTAAACAAGTAACAGCAGATAATTTAAATGATTTTTTGCCTCTTATGAAAGAATATCAAACTTTTTACGGTGTTGAACATACAGACACAGAAAAGAATAAAAGCTATTTCTCTCAATTTACCACCAGCAATAATAATGGCGCACTGCATCTTTTATACCTTGGCGGAAAAGCTATTGGTTTCACCGTTGTTTACAAAGGGTTCTCAAGCACACGCGCAGAAGAAATTGCCATTTTAAATGATTTATATGTTCAAGAGGACTACAGAGGTCAAGGTTTTGGCAAAGCTTTGATGCAACACGCACTCAAAGAAGCAAAATCTTTGGGGTATAAACGTTTACAGTGGTTCTCAGCGCAAAACAACAACATTGTAAAGAAACTATACAACGGCCTAGGCACAAAACAAAGTGTGTGGTCTTTTTAAATTTAAAGAACTCATCATTTCATGTTTTTCAACTGTCACCATTTAGCTTTTCAATGTCAATTGCACGCTAAACTTTGAAGTCTTCATCAGGGCAATACTTTATTGGGCTGGATCACATCAGAGCCCTTGCTGCATTGATTGTATTCTCTTGGCATTTCATTCATGTCAACAATGGGCAATACGCCCCACCACCATTATTTCCCTTATCCATACTCACTGAAGGGCATACTGGCGTTGCACTTTTCATGGCCTTAAGTGGTTATTTATTTGCAAAATTATTGGATGATAAAGAAATCATATTTATATCATTTATCTGGAACCGCTTATTGCGGCTTTTGCCATTGTTATGTGTTGTTATCATCATTTTTGGTATTCAACAATATTTTGCCAATGCGAGCATGCTTTCATATGCCAAACGTATTCTGACTGGCCTTATTGAGCCAAGCCTTCCAAATGGTGGTTGGTCAATCACAGCAGAATTTCATTTTTATCTTTTGCTCCCAGCTTTACTCTTTCTGACAAGGACATGGAAATATTCCCTCATTGTTATCATTCTGCTTGCTATCCTTATCCGCATATTTTTACACCATAAGTTTGGACAAGTACAAACCCTTTCGTATTACACAATTATAGGCAGAATCGACCAGTTTTTATTTGGTATTTTAGCTTATCAATTTAGAAATCGTATTGCAGGGAAACACTTGTTTATTATTGCTGTTCTTTTGATGTTTGCTACTTTTTATTGGTATTTTGACGCTTTAGGTGGTTTCTATAAATTTCCATCTTATCCATCACCCAGCACACTCTGGATATATATTCCAACCATAGAAGGCTTTGCTTATGCAGTAATCATTGCTTGGTATGATAATTCATTCACCCATACTCAAGGAAAAATTTCACGGTTCATCGCACGTATTGGAACATATTCGTATTCTATCTATTTATTACACTTCTTTATTGTGTTTAACTTGGCTCATTTCATTGATCATTATGTGATTAACTTAAGCAATATTTACCTCTCTCTTTTATTCTCTCTTTTAGGTTTTTTTGTGATGATACCTATTGGTTATATAAGTTATCGTTTTATCGAGCTACCTTTTTTGAGGTTCCGAACCCAATACATTCTTTCGAAGAAATAAGACCCTAACTCTATTTAAACAGCACTTGCGACTACATGGCTGCTATTCACTAAAGCAGGCATAGGACAACCCAGCAATGTTGCAATCAAACGCACAGTTTCTAATTCTTCAGTGCTTACTATACCATCACTTAAAACACAAAAAACCACAGCCTGAAGTAATATTTTCTTATCTTCAAAAGAGCACAGGTTTAATTTTTCCAACGCTTCCCCCACATCTTTTAAATTCGACTTATGCGTTGTTTTGATGTGATATCCAGGAAACAACTGCTCAACTGCTTCTTGTAAGATGAGTTGTGGCTTTTTATCAGCATTAATTTGACACACCATGCCCAGCAAAATTAACGCTTGTTTTTTGAGTTCTGCTATAGCGATAACCTGCCTTGTAGCTTTACCACCTTGTAAATCAAAAGCATATAAAAAATGATGGTAACTAAGATACTCAAATAAACTGACGTGATAATTAACGGCTATGAGTTTTTTAAGCGTGTTCAGAAACATTTTATGCTCAGATACCGTTAAATCCATCAAATAAGGCGTAACTAAATCCAAACAAGGTAAACGGAGGTTCGCCGTTATTTTTGGCATCAAACGGCGCAAACGAACTACTTCTGTTAGCGCATCCGATGAATCCTCTTTCGGTATACATGATAACTGTTTTGTCACAATCACTTTGTCTTCATCCAGAAGTAAATAATACACCATGGCTTTTGCGGTTTTAGATTGATATAAGTTTTCATGAATTGCTTCTGGAATTTGTGTTAATAAATGTTGGGCATGATGCAAATGATTTATATCTGGTTCGCCAATAGATTGCATCACCTGAGCAACATTATTATTCAATTGTTCGCGTGATGGCGTAGGGGTAAAAAAAAGATTGGCCAACGTTTTATTTTGGAAACGTACACTCGCTTCATCAATCTCTTTCACCCGACCTCGAAACGTCGGGTCAATACGCTTAATGCGGGAGGCCAAAGGCGGATGTGTTGCCCACCAATTGCTTTGCCACCAAACTTGCAAGGCTTCACCAAAAAACAAGTGGCTCACCTGTTGAACTTCGGGCAAAGTAAGTTTTGAGCCTGGCCTATAACCACCAATTACCTTTAAAGCATTACCAATACCTTCTGGGTTTCTCGTAAACTGGACTGCTGAGGCATCAGCTAAATATTCTCGCTGCCGAGACATGGCGGCTTTGATAAAGTCTGCTGCCAACAAACCCAGTAACCCAAAGCCGAAGAACAATAACCCTGAAAACATCAATACGGGATGCATAACCCGTCCATAAGTAGAATACTGCATCGAATTTCGCCCAGCAATCATCACAATACCCAGATCAGAAATCATGGAAATACCATGTAATAATCCCATCATTTTCATTTTCAATAAAGTATCACTATGCAATAAATGACTAAATTCATGTGCAACCACACCTTGTAATTCATCACGCTTTAACATCTCTATCGCACCACGCGTCACAGCAATCACTGTATCTTTGTATGCATAACCTGCTGCAAAAGCATTAACCCCTTGCTGCTCCAAAATAAAAATTACTGGCCTTGGCACACCTGAAGCAATAGCCATTTCTTCAATCACATTACGCAACTGTTTCTCTTGAGGGTCTTTAGTTCTGCGCAAACGTTTACCACCAAGCATTTGTGCAATAGCAATGCCTCCACCTTTTTTAAGCTGATTAACCTTGTACCAACTACCTGACAAAATTACCGCCATCGTAGCGATAGTGATCATTACAAAACGTGTGAAATCCCAAAAGTTCTGTGGCAGCTCAGCATACCGCGTCGCTAAAGGTAAAAGGTAGAGCAGACATGTAGCTGCCACGTACACCGCCACAGCAAGAGCTAAGATTGCCACCATAAATAATAGGTATAACCACAGCGTATTACGCTTTGCGCTGGCTTTGTATTCAAAAAAATCCATAGCTGACTTAAGATTTTAAAATATGTTTAAAATTTAACGCGTACGGGTTTGGCTTGTTCAGATGCTGTAAGTTCAAAATAAATTGCTTCATTAAAATTGAACATTTTGGCAAGTATCACATCGGGAAACAACTGGCACTGCCTGTTATAACCCATCACATCATCATTATAGCGCTGACGGGCAAAGGCAATACGGTTTTCAGTGGATGATAGTTCCTCCTGTAGCTGCGCAATGGTCGTATTGGCTTTAAGGTCTGGATAAGCTTCAGTGAGCGCATTAAAAGATAACATTGAACCACCCAAAGCGGATTCAGCTGTAATCAAGGATTGCATGGCTTGGTTATTTGAGGGGTCACGCTGCACAGCTTTCATCGCTGAGGCAGCAGCATTTCTTGCTGAAATAACTGCATCAAGTGTTTCCCGTTCATGTGTTAAATAAGCTTTAGCCGCTTCAACCAAATTAGGAATCAAATCGTAACGGCGGTTGAGTTGCACATCAATCTGGGAAAAAGCATTTTTGAAATAGTTTTTTAATGTTACCAAACGATTGTAAATCACCACAATCCATAAGATAAAAACCACAAAAACACCCAAAATAATCAACGCCAAAGTACCTAATGTCATATTCCACTCCTTTTTATCATGTTATGAAAGTATAACAATAATAAGTCCTTCTGCAAAAGGATAACGTCGTAACCATTGCTTTAAAACGCTAAAATAGTATCTTGCCAGACCTTTTCACCCTTTTGGAGTAACACATGAGCATTGAAGACCAAATCGCAGGTTTTAGAACTAGAGCCGAAGATTACAGCAGCCGTTTGGACTCGCTACGGAGGTCACTTTGACCTTGAAAACAAGATTGATGAACTAAGAGAGTTAGACGCACGCACACAAGACCCAAGCCTTTGGGACAAACCCGATGAAGCACAAAAGTTGATGCAGAAAAAAACCAACTTAGAGCGCAGCATCAATGGTTTTAACAAATCATTTTCCACCTTAGAAGATGCATCCATGTTATTTGAAATGGGTATGGAAGAAAATGATCAAGACTCTAAATTAGAAGCTGTGGCTGAAATTGATAAAGTTCAAAAAGAAATTGAAGCTTTTGAACTTGCCCAAATGTTGGGTGGTGAGACAGATATGGAGTCTGCCTTTCTTGATATCAATTCAGGTTCTGGCGGCACAGAGGCTCAAGATTGGGCTGAAATTTTACTTCGTATGTATCTGCGTTGGGCAGAGCGTAAAGGTTTTAAAACTGAGCTGGTTGAATGCACCGCAGGTGAAGAAGCAGGTATCAAGTCGGTAACTGTGTCGATTAAAGGCGAATATGCTTATGGTTTTTTAAAAGCTGAAATTGGCGTCCATCGCTTGGTTCGCAAATCTCCTTTTGATTCGGGCAACCGTAGACACACGTCTTTTGCTTCAGTATTTGCCTTTCCTGATATCGATAGAGAAATTGATATTGATATCAACCCTGCCGATGTACGCATTGATACTTATCGTGCCTCAGGTTCTGGTGGCCAGCATATCAATAAAACCGATTCAGCTGTGCGTATGACTCATATACCTACCAATGTGGTAGTGCAATGCCAAAGTGATCGCTCACAACATAAAAATCGTGATGCTTGCTGGAAGATGTTAAAAGCACGTTTATACGAACGTGAACTTGAATTTCAACAAGTTGAGAAACAAGGTTTAGAAGATAGCAAAACCGATATTGGTTGGGGGCATCAGATTCGCTCTTATGTCTTGGATCAATCACGCATCAAAGATTTACGTACTGGTATGGAAACAAGCAATACCCAAAACTTTTTAGATGGCGATATTGATGACTTCATCTCTGCTAAACTGATGGGCATTACCCGCGATGGGGCCTTAGAAGGAGCGCTAAACGATGAATGAATCTTTTGAAGATATGATTAGGAATGTTGAAACCTTTACCACTGATAATGAAAATTATCTCTGTGGTTCAGTTGCACTTTTAGGTCGGCCTAATGTCGGCAAGTCAACTTTGATGAACAAAATCATTGGCACCAAAGTCGCCATTGTAACACCCAAACCACAAACCACGCGCCATCGTATTCTAGGCATCCATAGTGATGAAGATAAACAAATTGTTTTTGTTGATACACCTGGCATTCATAAAGGTTCACAGCAGTTAAACCGCAACATGGTTAAGGTAGCTTATACAGCCGCCGAAGAAGCTGATGTCTTGTGTATCATGCAAGATGGGTCCAAACCCATGGATAGGGGCACAATGGCTATCATCGAGCGTTTTGCTGAAGGACATTTGGATAAACCTCGGATTCATATCATCAACAAAATTGATCAATCTAATAAAGATCGTTTGCTACCGCGGTTACAAGAAATTCAAAAACTCGACCCCACTGCTGCTGCGTACATCCCTATCTCCGCAAAAAAAGGTTCACAAGTTGAAGCTTTGGTCAAAGAAATAGCCAAGCATTTACCCAAAGCTCAACCCATGTACGACCCTGAATGGTTCACCGATCAATCACAACGCCAAATGGCTGCAGAATATGTACGTGAACAAGTCTTCTTATCGATGTATCAAGAAATACCATTCCAAACGGCCGTGGACATCGAAGAGTTTGTTGACCTTGGCAATAAAATTGAAATCACTGCCGTGATTTTAGTGGGCAGCGAGCGCCACAAACCCATGTTAATTGGTAAAAATGGCGAATTGATGAAAAAGATTGGTATCAAAACGCGTGAAGGTTTGGAAGAGCTTCTTGGCTGCCAAGTTAACCTCAAACTTTGGGTTAAAGTACAAAAAGATTGGTTTGATAAACCAGGAATTTTAAACGATTTAGGGTTATAATTATTTATGGCTGAACAAAAGGATAACGCGTTATTACTTCGCGCTATTGCTTACAGTGATTCATCGCTCATCCTACACCTCCTCACCAGCCAGCATGGTCGCATCAGCTTAATGGCACGTGGTGCAAGGCGAATTAAAAGTCCATTCCGTGCAGGTTTGATGCCGTTGTATCAACTTAACATCCGTTGGCGAGAACCACGAACAGGCAGCATGGGCACCTTACTCGAAGTGCAACGTCTGCAAAGTTTGCTTCCCGATCAACTCATGCTTGCCGGACAAGAGCTCCTGGCCAAAGCTTCTTCTCTCTTTCCCGATGGTGTTGGCCAAGGATATGATGAGTTGTTTCAAGCCTTTAATCTTTTGGCAGGGCGTCCTGAAAGCTCTGGCACGGCAGCGGCAATTTGGAGCATGATAGAAGCTTCTGGCTGGGTTGGTGATTTTGAACATTGTTGGCATTGCTCAGAAAATATCGATATGGCTATACCTATGTTTTGGTTGCAAGCACACTTGCTTTGCAGCACTTGTTCGAATCAGCAAGGTATAACATTATCTTCAGGTTGCCGTAAAAGTATAGCCGCGCATATGTTTCAAACCAATACCCGATTACAACAAGCACACATACATATTTGGAACACCATGATTCACGATGCGTTCAAGACTCACCAAATGAAAACATAAAAACTAACTTGGATTGATAAGTTTTGTCAGTGCAAGTGTGGTTTTCTTAGCCGTGAGATTAATCTGATGATTGAGCATAGGCATAATTTTTTCATCAGCCTGCTGAAGATACGATACCGCAGCTTTATTGAGCACCAATAAATCCATAGTATTGGCTGCGCGTAAAGTATAACCATAAGCAGCCCCTTTATTTCCACGCACCTCGCCTAAAACATTATTATGACGGCGAACCTCAAGCACAGTGGATACACCTTTGGCGGTTACCGAAATTTCGGCTTCTCCAGAAATAATAAGATAACATTGCTCAGCATTATCACCTTCTCTAAAAAGCACTTCATCTCGTTCAAGCTCAATCACTTCTAGCTGCTTTGAGAGTATACTTCGTGCAGATGTTGTTAACCTTTGAAACACAGCATGACCAAACAAAAAACTGTTTAACATACGCTCTTTCATCACCGCGTTAACTTTGTTACGAAATTCTTTATCTGCATCAAACACCTGATGCACAGCATGTAAATCAACACGAATGAGCTCAGATTGTTCAGCTGTAAACACAGAAGCAAAGCGGGCTTTACCACGCAACACCCCATATTCACCGTAAAAATCACCTGCCATTAATTTAGCAATCGCTTTCATTTTTCCATCATTTTCTTTACCAATGGTCACTGAACCTTTATTGATAAAATATAAATCATGAGGCGTATCGCCGGCGTGCATCATTTCCACACCTTTGGAAACATGCATGGTATAAGAAGCTTGGTTAAGTACCCGCAAACTTAAAGGTGACAAATCTTGTAAGATTAAAAATTTTTCTGCATTCAAGACATAATGAAAGGCCTTACCATGTACACCTGATAACTCTAAAAAACCATCATCATTAATTTTAGCCATTGAACTCACCCTCATATCCCATGAAGATAGGCTATGTTTATTTTAGCATATCCTCAAGACTATTTTGGTCAAATTTGAAGCGGAACCGCATATACATGCCTTCTTTTGAGTATTCAGCGGCAGTAAAATCTTGATCGTAGAAACCAACAAAGTTATAGCCCATACTTAACCA
>JAJFLD010000015.1 GCA_021772875.1 Ghiorsea sp.
GTTTAAGGGAGCAATCCTATGTCGAATATCATTGAAATAAGAGGCATGAGCAAACGCTTTGGTGATTTGCAAGCAGTGGATGTCATGGATTTGTCTATCAAACGCGGCGAAATATTCGGGTTGCTTGGGCCCAATGCCGCAGGAAAATCCACGACCATTCGTCTGCTTTCAGGCATTATCAGCATGGATGCTGGTAAAGTTGATGTCGCAGGTTTTGATCTTCGATCGCAGATGGATGATGTCAAAGCAAGCATTGGTTATGTGGCACAATTTTTTGCCCTTTACCCTGAGCTGACGGTGATGGAAAACCTTGATTTTTACAGCGCGATTTACAGCCACATCAACAAAGAAAAGAAACAAACTTTACTCAAAACATATGGCTTGCATGACATGGCAGATCAACGTGCGGGTTTACTTTCAGGTGGATATAAACGGCGTTTGTCCATTGCATGCGCACTCTCCCACGACCCTGAGCTTATTTTCCTTGATGAACCTACAGCGGGCATAGACCCTGTAACTCGAAAAGAGCTGTGGGATCAGTTTTATGCCCTTGCCGCAGAGGGAAAAACCTTGTTTGTCACCACCCATTACATGGAAGAAGCTGAGCGCTGCAACCAGCTTGCTTTCCTTCATCATGGCAAGATTGTCGCGCAAGGCTCACCCTTATCTTTGATTTCAGGATTCACACAGCGCAAAATTTACAAATGCCCGATACGTCATGATGTCCAATTGGCTAAAATATTAGCCCAAACAAAAGGTGTGCAAGTGCTGAATCAATTTGGTGAAGAGCTTAGAATTATCGCGGACAACGCGCTTGAGCTGGATGATTTGAAAGCCGTGTTATTTGACTTTTATGCTAAAAATATTGATGTGGAACTAGTGAAACCAACAATTGAAGATGTGTTTATCGCCCTCACGCAGGAGCAGCAATCATGAGACATATCCTTGCTTTGATGAAAAAAGAATTTTTGCAATTGCGGCGCGATCCGCGTTTGATTGGATTTATTTTATTAGCGCCAGTGGTGTTGCTCATTCTTTTTGGTATGGCTTTAAAGCTGGAGCCTAAAAATGTCAAAATGGCTTATGTCGACCAAGACCAATCCATGTTTAGTGATTTGATCAAAACCAGCATTTGGAGTGATGGTTATTTTGAGCTGTATAAGGTTGCCGATAAGGCATCTATTGTGCGTGATATTCGCGATGGTAAAGCAAGCGCTGGACTTTTTATTGCCAAAACATTCTCAGCTGATTTGATAGAAAACAAACAACCTACTGTGCAAATGTTTGTTGATGGCACTATGCCATCATTGGCAACAGCCATCGATAATAAAAAGAATGCCATCACTGATGATAATGTGACCAATGATATGTATTTCTCTGATGCCAATTCACCCAACACCATTATTGCACCTGCGCCATTTTTACTTGATGTGGAAGTGCTTTTTAATCCGAAAAAACTTGAAACATGGTTCTTTTTGCCGGGCATTATTGGGGTGTTGATTATGCAGGTATCTTTAATCTTAACCGCCACTGCCATCGTGCGTGAAAAAGAAAACAACACATTAGAGCAGATTGTGGTGAGCCCAATCAGTAAGGTGCAGTTTATTTTAGGAAAAACCTTGCCTTATGTGATGATTGCCTTTGCCGATTTCTATTTTATTTTGATTTTAAGTTGGTTGGTATTTGATTTGCCTATGGGGTCGTCGCAATTGTTATTGTTTGTGCTTGCGTTGGTGTATGTGAGTGGTTTGATTGCGCTGGGGCTGGTGATTTCTACGGTTAGCCAAACCCAGCAGCAAGCGATTTTTCTGTCTATTTTTATCCTGATTCCATCGATTCTACTTTCAGGCTTTATTTTTCCCATTGAAGCTATGCCAACGTATATTCAACCTATATCTTATATGTTGCCGTTCACCTATTTTGTTGAAATCATCAGAGGTGTATTAATCAAAGGTAATGATTTTATGGTGTTGATGCCAAGTTTTGCAGCATTGTTGGGCTTTGCGGTGGTGTTTATCAGCATCAGCATTCTTCGTTTCCGTAAAACTTTAGGATGAGCTAATGTTTGTTTTGTTGGTTTGAGTCACATGAGCTGGTGAGAGCTCTCAATGCCCGTTAGAAGGCTCCAAAGGTATAAGAAAAGGATGTATTATGAATCAAGTGAGTGCGATCAATGTTCTTGAAGTGCCTGAAGGTTTTGAAGATGAAGCGATAGCTGTTCGTGAACGTTATGTGGCTTATTTTAAGCAGCAACCTGGGTTTGTAAGTGCTACCTTTTACCAGTCAATCAATGCTGAAAATCGCTACAATTTTATCAATATCGTGGTATGGGTCTCTGAGCAGGCTTATCAGGCCGTGGTAAAAGGTGCAGCAATGCACGCTGAAGGTGAAAATGCTGATGGCATGAAAGTGTTGGGTAGAGGGTTTCCCGAACCTATTCTGGTGAACCCTGGTCAGTATAAAATCATTGGTGGTTCATAATACCCGCCAATAAAGGATACGGGTTTTATTTTAGGTAAAACAAACAAACTGATTAATGGTGGCTCATCCACCAAATCAACATGATATTGCTAAGCAACAAAATCGCCGTTAAACCCTTCCAGAAAGCCAGTGGATTGCGCTCTAGTAATGGGGCTGAAGTTTTCATGAGATTGGGATTGGGGTTGGATAAATCGTATAAGAATTCGGATAAAGATTCGTAGCGCCATTCAGGGTTTTTACTCACCGCCTTTTGAATGGCACCATCCATCCACACTGGCACATCGGCATTGTAGGTGCGCACGGAAGTGTAATCATAATATTGATGAGGCTTGGCTTCTTCGAGCTCACCATAAGGAAAAAAACCACCGCTTAACATTTCATAAATGGTGATGGCAAGTGAATACATATCACTTTTGGCCGTGCCCTCATAACCTTCAAACAATTCAGGGGCAATATAATTGGCTGTGCCTTCAACATGGTTTTGTTGGGTTGGGGTGAAAATTTCATCCAGACCTGCCACACGTGTTGAACCAAAATCAATAATTTTAATGGTGCCATGTTTATCAATCATGATATTTTCAGGCTTGATGTCTTGATGCACCATTTCACGGCGGTGGAATGCTCTTAAACCTTTAATCACCTGATCTACAATATCACGTACTTTGCCCAAATCAGGTTTAGGGTTGTCTAACATCCATTGTGCCAGCGATTTTCCTTCAAGGAATTCAGTCACATAATAAATGCAGCTGCGTTTACGTTTGAGTTGAAACACTTTAAACACATGCGGGCTATTGAGGCGGCGGCCTACCCACACTTCATGCAAAAAACGTTCAATATAAGCAGGGTCATCTTCAAAATTCACCGATGGTGTTTTGATGACCACAGTCGCGCCACTTTCAATGTCTTCAGCGAGATAGACTTGGATGGTGGTGCTGGCGTGTAGCTCTTTGATGATGCGGTAACCATCCAATTCCATGCCCGCATCCAGTGGCGGCGGGAAGGGTAGGGATGTCAGCTCATTGTAATATTCATTTTCATCTTGGTTGGGTAGTTGGGTGATGCGCAGCAATTGGCAAGTGACATTATCATTGCTGCCTGCTTGAAGCGCTGCATCGACCACAGCTTGGGCTGCAGCTTCCAAATCAGTGTTATCACTTAAATGCTGCAAGTTTTTTTTATCAAGAAATTCATGGATGCCATCGGTGCACAGCACAAACACATCACCCACTTCAAGGCTTAATTTGCTGTAATCATGTTTCACTTCATGTTCGCCGCCCATGGCACGCGCCAAATAGGATTTGTTGCGATCCACCACCAAACGATGATCTTTGGTTAAACAACGCATTTTACCCTGACGAATCAAATACACCCGTGAATCACCCACATGCAGGATGTGGGCGGTGGTAGATTTTAAGATTAACACAGCCAAGGTGGAAGCAAGGCTTAGCTCAGAGGCGTAACGGCGTTGGCCTTGATTATAAAGCCAAGAGTTTAAAGACTTGATGACCCGTTCACCAGCAGACTGCACGCTCCAAGACATGGGTGTGCTTAAATAATCAGCAATAAACCCTTGCACGCAGTATTCACTGGCTTCTCGCCCAGCTTCTGAGCTGCCCACGCCATCGGCGGTGACGGCAATGATGCCTTTATGGGTGAGCTCCAAATCTTCGGGGATACGAATGCCACAGCTATCCTCATTTTGGACTTTGGTGCCCGCCAATGAACATTGGCCAACGTCCACCATGAGTTTGTTTGTGATTATCGTTTGATTGCCCATGTTTTAGCTCCCACTTTTAAACTTGTCCCATGACCAAAATATTACTGCACCAACACTTCAACAGCTTGATGGAGATGTTTGTGTTTGGGTTGTGCCATCAGCCATAAAATACTGACCAGCATGATAGTAATCAGTGGTATGGCACCATAGTTGACAACTTCCCAGCCATAATTGTGCTGGAATAGACCAGCCGAGAGTGAAGCGATGGTCACCAAAGTGAAAATAAGGAAATCATTGAGCGCCTGTGTTTTGCCTTTTTCTTCTTCACGGTAAGTTTGAGTTAATAAATTTGTCGCCCCGATGAATAAAAAATTCCAACCTATACCAAGCAAACACAAGGCAAGCCAAAAGCTTCCCAAATCTTGGCCAAGCAAATTGAAGAATACACAACCTGCCTCTAAAATCACACCCACCAACATCACTTTGAGTGAACCAAAACGTTCAATGATATGACCCGTAAAAAAGGAAGGGGCAAACATCGCCACGATATGCCATTGAATCACAAAAGCTGTGTCGGAAAAATTATGGGCGTGATGTTTCATGGCCAGTGGTGTGGCGGTCATCAAATACGACATCACCGCATACCCCAAAGCACCACAAATCAGGGCGACGATAAAAGCGGGTTGTTTGGCGATATATTTTAATGGGCGGCTTGGTTTTTCTAAGGTTGTGATGACTACTGCTGGGAATTTGGTCAGCAATAAAATCAGCAAAATCAAAATATAAAACGAAGCAATAAACAAAAAACCACCAGCATAAACATCTTGGCTGAAGATTTGTCTGCCGATATTGGCCAAGTTTGGCCCGACAAAGGCGGCAACCACGCCACCAGCCATGACAAAAGCAATGGCTTTGGCATGATGTTTTTCAGCGGCAACTTCAACGGCAGCAAAACGGAAATAAGTGCCAAATCCACCAAACACACCAATCAACATCGAAGCAACAACAAACCACCAAAACTGATGTACAAGAATCGCCCACACCGCCAGCAGCGCTCCACATAAACCTAAGAAACTACCCAACATAAAACCAAACTTGCGCCCCCATCTTTGCATCATCATCGATGCTGGGATGCTGGTTAACATCATGCCCAAAAATTGTAAGGAAACAGGCAGTGTGGCCAAGGCTTTATCTTCAGCCAAAGCAAAACCAACCAAGGCAGAAATGGCAAGAATCAGCGCATTGCCGCTCATCAGAAGTGCCTGACAAGCGGCCAATAGATATACAGAACGCGACACTGACTTTTAGATGTTACGAATGATACTGCTGCATAACAGCATCAATGCAGTTCGATTTTTTCAATACTTCCATCGTCATTTTCTTCATACATATAACCTTTTGGCTCTTCGATTGCCAGCAACACAATAACAAACACAACTGTCGCAGCACAGGCAATGGTAATGAAAAATGCTTGAGAAGATACAAAGGACAACACTGTTAAAAATGTAACACCACCCACATTACCAAATGCACCAGTGGTACCAGCCACTTGGCCAGTTAAACGGCGTTTGACCAACGGTACGGCAGCATATACTGCACCATTACCGGCATTCACAAAAAGGGAGGCGATAATCATCACCACAATCGCCGCAGGAATCGACCAAGTAGCATCAACTTGTCCCATGAGGAAATAACCAACCGACAAACCACCAAGGGTGACAGCCAATGTTTTTTTACGGCCAAATTTATCACTAAACCAACCACCAGCAGGGCGCATGATAAGGTTCAGCCCTGCAAAGATAGATGCAATAAGTGCAGCTTGAGTGATGGATAAGTTGGCAGTTTCTTTGAAGGTATCAAAAAAGAACAAGGGCAACATTGAAATCACGGCCAGCTCTGAACCAAAGGTAATCATATACGATAGGTTTAGAGCTGCGACTTGTTTGTATTTGTAGCGATGAATTTCAGGCACTGGTTTGGCGTTGGGGCCAAATAACCCTTTATTGATGCGGAAAATTTGCAGCACTTGGTAGATGTAGAGCACGGACAAGGCTAAATAAATAATGTTGGTTTCAGTGGTGGTGAAAATATTGAGATTGGCAGGTGAGATTTTCCATGCCAACACGCCTATGGCCAAATAAAGTGGGGCAGTCATCAAACAATACAGATAAAAATCACCTTTGCTGCTGACTTCCATGCCACCCAAACTTTTAGGGCGATAATAGGTGGTGCCTTTGGGGTTGTTGCTCACTGAAAAATAAAAGATGAATGAAAAAAGCAAAGCCAATACACCCGTAGTTGCTACAGCCCAGCGCCAGCCATCATCGCCGCCAATCCATAAGGCGAGTGTAGGCAGAGCAATCGCTGCAGCGGCAGAACCAAAGTTGCCCCAGCCGCCATAAATGCCTTCGGCAGTGCCAACTTGTTTGGCAGGAAACCATTCAGAAACAAGGCGAATACCAATCACAAAACCAGCACCCACAAACCCAAGCATAAAACGATAAACAGCAAGTTTTTCAAATGTGTCTGCAAAAGCAAAAAGGAAACAAAATACACTTGCAGCAGCCAGCAAAACAGAGAAGGTGATTTTTGGCCCGTATTTATCCACCAGCATACCAATGATGATGCGGGCAGGGATAGTGAGGGCGACGTTTAGGATTAAGAGTAGTTTTACTTCTTGGTCAGAGAGGCCAAAGGTTTCACGAATCGAAGCCATGAGTGGCGCAAAGTTAAACCAGACCACAAAGCTGATAAAAAATGCCAGCCAAGACATATGTAAGATTTTCATCTTACCCGTGAATGAGAATAAATTAATTTTGCTTTGATCAACGCCAGTAGCCATCTAAGCCTCCAAATAATGAGTTGTTTATGCTTTGTTGGATAGGCATAAGCAAGATTTTATCCAAACATGCCATTGCCATCTAAAGCGTTGTTAAATAACAATACTTTGAATCAAATGCGTTGAATGCCCATAAAATTCATGCTTACGTGCACAAAGTTTATGCGTTTGTGCACATAATTAGGGCAGAGACTGGTTTAGAATATATTGATGGCTTGATGAATAATAGAATCAAGCTCAGCTTTTGAAGCGCCACCCCTTGCCAAAACTGCCATGCCATTATTGATTGTTTGCAGGTATAAAACCAAATCTTTGGTTATGGTTTTATTGGAGAGGTTACCTTTTTGTTGTTCGCTTTCAAAAAATGCAAGTAACCCAGATTGCGTATTGCTGTTGATGAGTTTGATGGCTTGGCCGGCTTGTTCGGGCAAAAGATTGCCGC
Source organism: Ghiorsea sp. (assembly GCA_021772875.1). Taxonomy (GTDB): domain Bacteria; phylum Pseudomonadota; class Zetaproteobacteria; order Mariprofundales; family Mariprofundaceae; genus Ghiorsea. The sequence goes on from JAJFLD010000015.1 coordinate 7,480, forward strand.
CATATTCGCAGCTACTGTTGGTGACAAAACAGCCGCCTGGCAAATCTTCATCCATTTGCATCTCAGCAATGGAGCTTAGATAAAGGCGTACTCTTTCTTTTAAAGATTCAGCCCCCTGCATCAGTTTTTCAGCATGCGGAAAACCATGTTTTTGTACATAACGCTCGACGGCAGTTAAAAAAAGCTGCTCTTTATTACCAAAAGCTGCATACATGCTGGGTTTGTTGATGCCCATAGCTGTGGTCAAGCTGGCGATGGAGGTGCCTGAATAGCCATTTTTCCAAAAGGTTAACATGGCGGCATCCAATGCTTGCTCGGTATTAAATAAACGTTGCCTTCCTGTAGCCATACAACTTACCTCATCTTTTTTAGCTGTTGACGACATTGTACCGTTCGGTATACGTTTCGCAAGTGTACCAATCGGTACACATAATTTGTATGTGTATAGATAAAACAAAACAGGAGCTATCATGGGAAAATTAGAAGGAAAAACGGCAGTGGTTACAGGTGGTAACAGTGGTATTGGTTATGCTGCTGCCAAAGCATTCAAAGCACAGGGCGCCCAAGTGTTGATTACTGGGCGCAATGCAGAAGCAGTTGATAAAGCTGCCAAAGAGCTGGGCGTGCAAGGTGTTGTTGCCGATCAATCCAATCTTACTGATATTGATGCATTGGTGGCGCATTCCAAATCATTATTTGCTCGTGTGGATGTATTGTTTATCAATGCGGGTGTGGTATCACTTGCACCTTTTGAACATATCAGCGAAGAGCAATTTGACTACAATATGGACATCAATTTTAAAGGTGCATTTTTCACCTTGCAAAAATTCCTGCCTGTTTTAAATGATGGTGCATCGGTGATTAATTTATCATCCATCAATGCCTACACAGGTATGCCCAATACTGCTGTGTATGCCGCAAGCAAAGCAGCGTTGAACTCACTCACCAGAACAGCATCGTATGAGCTGGCAGGGCGAAAAATTCGGGTGAATTCGGTGAACCCCGGGCCTGTGAACACACCAATTTTTGGCAAAGTTGGGTTTCCTGAAGAAGCGCTTGCTGAATTTGCAGGTGCTATGCAACATCGGATTCCACTCAAACGTTTTGGTGAACCTGATGATATTGCCAATTTGGTGACTTTCCTTGCCTCCGATGATGCCAGTTTTATCACAGGCAGTGAATACAACATTGATGGCGGCGTTAATGTGAATCCACTTCTGGGCTAATCCATAAACCTTGAAGCGAATCATCATGTTATAACACCAGTGGCGGTAAGCTGCTGGTGTTGTTTTTATTTTATAAGTATGAATTGTAACGATTGTGATTGCATAAGAGAGCTGAATGGAGAAAGCCATGAAAGAATTTTGGAATGAGCGTTATGCCGATGTTGAATATGCCTATGGCACAAATCCCAATGAATTTTTGGTTGCTGAATATTCGCGTATCAAATCTGATGATGGCATCGCAAAGATATTATGTATTGCAGAAGGTGAGGGTAGAAATGCTTGCTTTTTGGCATCCAAGGGATTTGAAGTCACAGCAGTTGACCAGTCGGCGCAAGGTTTGGCAAAAACCAAACAACTGGGCAAAACACTTGGAGTTGAAATCACAACCATAGAAGCTGATTTGGAGCATTTTGAAATTGATCCTGCATCTTGGGATGGCATTGTTTCTATCTCGGCGCATTTGCCACCAGCTTTACGAAAAAAGGTTCACAGTAAGATTGTGTCAGGCTTAAAACCCGGAGGCATATTGATTTTAGAAGCGTACACAGAAAAACACCTTGATATGTTAGGCATTGGTGGGCCGCCAGCGCACCAAAAAGAGATGTTTATGGCTTTGGCTGAGCTTGAGCAGGAGCTGCAAAGTTTGGATTTTATCATAGCCCAAGAAACAGAGCGGCATTTGCATGAAGGAAAGTATCACCAAGGCTTAAGTGCTGTGGTGCAGGTGGTAGCGCAACGTGGCGGCAATAAAATATGAGACAAGTTTTGGTCATCAATGCAAGTGTAAGATTGAACACTTGGAGTTTTGAGGACAATACTTAACTCCGCCATCGACAACTCATTAAAGTAATGTGCCTCTGAATTTTTGGTCAACAACATAAATGAACTTCCCCAAATAACCAGATAACCCCTAGCGCTTTGGGCTTTACGCAACTAAGCTCTAGCTCAGTAGTTGCACGAAGGGGTTGGGAATGGATGCATATCTACAGCGCATGACGGGCTACAATCAGTGGATGAATCAAAAGCTGTTGACCAAAACCCAGCTTTTAACCGATGAAGAAATCGCAGAAGAGCGCGGCGCATTTTTCGGTTCCATCCTTGGCACCTTCAATCATTTTTTACGGGTGATGAGTTAAAGAGCTCTGACCCGTTAACCGGTGATTTGGCGAGTTAAGGGAGCACATATGAAACGTGATTGGGATATGATTCGAAAAATCTTAACAAAAGTTGAGGAATGTACTTTAAACACTGAGATGGTTCAGCTTTCTGGTTTTCCAGAAGATATGGCTGCAGCGGCTTCCTATCACGTGGACCTACTCATCGAGGCAGGCTTGATTCATGGGCAAGTAGTAAAAACGATGGGGCCAGGTGTTAAGGAGTTCTTTGCCCAGAAGTTAACCTGGGAAGGGCACGAATTTTTGGATGCTATTAGAAGCGATTCTGTTTGGAATAAGACTAAGAAAAGATTTGCTGATGAAGGAATTTCAATGACAGTTGATTTGGTAAAAGGCGCGGCAATGGGAATAGCCGCGGCCATTTTAAATGCCAGTTGATATGAGTGATATTCCAGCATGGATGAGTGCTATCGCAACCGTGGTTGGGGGTATTTGTATCGATACTAGCGTTAATACTATCGTGGAAAGCAATAAATAAAGTTTCAAAAGTATCCCTAGATTTTGCTGTTGTGAGTTCCGAAGAGGTAGTATTAAGGCATACTGGATTTGGATCATATGGGCTATCTGTCCAGCTAAAGGATGAAATCCTTGAGAACTGTGGGGAAGTCCAAAGTCCAGTATATTTATTGTCTTTTTCTATTGTGCCTGACTACTTTGAAGTAACTACTATGGAAGGGGCTACAGCCTTTCTAAAACATGAGTCGCCAAAGGAATACAAGCTTTTTTTCATTGGTTCAGGATTTGGTAGCCCAATTGTTAAGGCCAGCTTTAAAGTCCAAGCTTATTAGTTCCTACAACGACCTGTAAGTTGCATATTATAATCAGAAGAAGTATGTTGTTTTTCTGAAAAAATATTATGGTGATACTTATGCAAACCATTGAAGATAAAATAGTTTCAAGAATATATGGTCACGGAAGGGGTTGGGCATTCTCCCCGCATGATTTCGCGAGTGACTTTCTGCGCCCTAATATTGATAAAGCGCTATCCATGCTTACCAAGAGCGGCAAAATCCGCCGTGTGTATCGCGGGATTTATGACTACCCCAAATACAGCGAACTCTTGAAACAAAATCTGAGTCCTGATTACGATCAGGTTGCACAAGCCTTTGCCCGTAAATTCAACTGGCGCATTCAACCCACTGGAGATGCGGCGCTTAATCTGCTTGGGCTTTCCATGCAGGTTCCTGGTCGGGCGATTTATTTATCGGATGGCCCAAGCCGCAGTTATAAAATTTTGGATACATTCACCCTAGAGTTTAAGAAGTCGGTTTTGAAAGAAGTTGGCTTCAAAACCCATGAGAGCGGCTTGGTTGTTCAAGCCCTCAAAGCCTTGGGCAAAGAGCGGATTGATGAGAAAACCATCACCACGCTACGAAACCAACTCGATGAAAAAACACGCAAGAAAATGCTCAAAGAAACGGTGACAGCGACCGGCTGGGTTTATGAAACGATTAAGCGGATATGCTTGGTGGGCAACTGATGGATAAGGTTGCCTTACTTTCATTGGCGCAACGGCAAGAGCTGTTTTCTGAAACGGCAGCGCGGAGAAATATGCAGCCAGCCATTGCTGAAAAAGACTTTTGGGTTTGCTGGACGCTTTCCAAACTCTTTGGCCATGATGAGCTTGCAAAACTGCTGATGTTTAAGGGTGGGACAAGCTTATCTAAGGTGTTTCATTTGATTGAACGCTTTTCCGAAGATATTGATTTGATTCTGGATTGGCGATTGGTGTCTGGAGAAGACCCTAAGTCTGAAAGATCCAAGACAAAGCAAAATAAGCTTAATGATGATATGAATGAAAAAGCGCAGGCGTATATCGCGGGTGAGCTGTTAGCGATGGTGCGGGGTGTGATTTCGCCCGTGTGCTCCTGCACAATCGCCGATGATGATCCGCATGTCATCAACATCAAATACCCTGCTGCATTTTCAGATGTTTACCTGCGCCCTGAAATCCGATTGGAGATTGGGCCTTTGGCCTCTTGGTTTCCATCGGGTACATACGAAATTGAGTCTTATGCTGCTGAAGCCTTCCCTGCACTGTTTGAGCAAACAGGCTGCTTTGTGCATGCCATCAAAGCTGAACGCACATTCTGGGAAAAAGCGACTATACTACATCAAGAAGCACATCGGCCTGAGGAAAAGCCTCTGCCGTTGCGTTACTCGCGGCATTATTATGATTTGGCGCTTATGGCAAATTCAGAGGTGCGACATACAGCGCTTGCTGATATTGCTCAACTCAAAGATGTGGTTGCATTTAAGATGCGCTTCTACCCCAGTGGTTGGTCGCAGTATGACACTGCATTGCCGGGGTCATTAAAGCTGGTGCCAAGCGCACATGTGCTCAAAGAGCTGCGCACTGATTACGTGAATATGCGCAACATGATTTTTGGGCAGTACCCAGCATTTGAAGATGTGCTGGAAACACTGCAAATGTTGGAAGATGAGATTAATGGTATGACGCGATAACGAGTTTGATCAGAAGAGGCTTAAGGGGATTGGCTGGGATGGGAAAAGCAAACGAATTAACGTTTTAAAATGAAAAAGCCAGCACTGCACCTGTTGCAATGCGACCAGTAAACTGATGTGACCCTTGAGTTGCTGAAAACAGCACCGCTAAAAAAGGAAACAGCTGATGAGTAAAGTGAAAAAGATTGCTGATATATTTGAAAAAGAACTGTCTAGAAAAACCTCTCTTTATGAGCGTTACTCTTCGGGAACAAATTCGTATTACTTATCCTTCATTCTTCGTGGTACAAAAAGACACTTTACGGTTCGGATTTCTGATCATCCTGCAAGCCGCCTTACAGCACAGATAAAAGGCAAAAAGCGTGTGGATAGAGATTTTGTTATAAACAGTAATTCACAGGATCCTTGGCTACAGCTTAGTTTTTTCAAGGATATGTTGACTATCAATCCGCCCAAGAAAAAGTAGCTAGAGTTGCACCTTTGGTAGAAAAAATGCTGCCGTATCTTGTAAGGGATGATTAACACAGATTATTCAGGTTGCTCACCATGAAAATCATAAGCCTAAGTGTTTAGTTCCATATTCTTATGGCTTTAGTTATCATTTCCTAAAAGGAGTTAATTTATGGGAAGTATACAGCATGCTAACGCCAAGACCACGCCATGAATAACCATCATCTTGCTAGGCACCCTTTTAGTTTGAGTGTGAAAATGACTGCTCAGGCCTACAAGCAGTCACTTATCTCTTTTCAAGTTTTTTGTTGCAAACCTAGGCGGTGAAGCGCGGCTAAGATGGCTTTGAAGGATGCCTTCATGGTATCAATATCAAAGGCAACGCCAACGGTATGTTGACCATTCACATCCAATTGCACGTATGCAGCAGCTTGTGCATTTGTGCCTGTACCCATGGCGTGTTCATTGTAACTTATGATACGCATAGACTGGTTGCTATGTTGTTGCCACGCATCGATGAAGGCAGAAAGCCCGCCTTCGCCGCTTCCTTGTAAAGACACGTGTTTGCCTTGCTCATCGGTCACCTGCATAACGATGCTGTAAGATGCGCCATGTTGTTCAAGATGATAGTTCTGCAATTGTATGGGTGGTTTAGCAACGATGAAAGATTGTGCAAACAAATCATAAAGATGTTTGCTGCCAACCTCACCACCATCGCGCTCACTTTTTTGCTGCACCACTTGCGCCATTT
>JAJFLD010000141.1 GCA_021772875.1 Ghiorsea sp.
TTTTCGATGTCCATTTTGTTTTCACGACGGTTAAATATTTGAATTTCAAAGCCTTGGCTCATGGTAGGGGAATCCTTTGTCTTTTTGAACTTACGCGATGGTATCATCTGAATCAAAGTGAGCAAAGCATGATGCTAGGAATGGAACATGTATGTCCTAGGCACTTCTAAAAAGTCGTATTGCAAGACTCGACCCCCCCCCCACCAGGGCTTGTGTTACAAATCTTCGGTTTTGAATTCGTTATAACCCTCATAGTAATAGCTGATATCAATGCCTTTCATAAACAGTGCGCGATCATCAACCTGATTCGTGAGGGCTTGTTTGAGCAGCACTTTGATTTCAATGTCTTTTACCACACTGCGTTGCATGGCGGAGAGATAGTCATCTTTATCCACAAGATTCCAATCCACCACTTGTCGTAGTTCTTTTTTCAAGATTAAATCCAGCCAGATACGGGTGGCGCGACCATTACCTTCTCGGAAAGGGTGGGCGATATTCATTTCGACATATTTTTCGACGATTGCATCAAAACTGTTTTGTGGCATGGCATCGATATGTTCCAGCGATTGCCTAAGATACATGAGCGGCGCAAAGCGGAAATCACCTTTGGCGATATTCACTTCCCGAATGCAACCTGAAAAATCATAGATATCCTCGAACAGATAAGCATGAATGCATGCAAGCCCCGCGAAAGTGCCGATTTCTGCTTTGGCAATATCACCAGAGTCAAACAGCTGCTTTGCTTTTAGTTTGCTGATTTTTTCCTCAGCCCTAGCCAGTTCAGCCTGATCGGTGATATTGAGTTTATTTTTCAGTATCAAGTAGTTTCCCTTTTATATGGCTAGCCCAGTTCATAGGTTTATAATAAACCAATCAGGTTAATGCTTCCAGTTTAACCTTGGATGCTTCAAGCTCTGCAAGTTTGGCTTCTAGCTCTGCCAAATCTGCACGGGCTTTAGTCACTACGGCTTCAGGAGCGCTTTCTACAAATTTTGCATTGTTTAAACGGCCTGAAAGACCACCCATTTCTTTTTGGATTTTCTCTATGTTTTTGGCTACACGCGTTAGCTCTTCAGCAACATTTACCAAGCCCGCAAGTGGTAAGAAAATCTTAAGCTCTGTTAGTGGTGCAACCGCTGCATTTTCAACTTCTGCATCTGCTGCAACCCAAGTGATAGACTCTAATTTCGCAAGGCTAGCCAATACTTTCGCTTGTGGCTCAAGCTCGGCTTTGAGTGTTTCAGACACTGCAAAATGTGCTTCCACTTTTTTGCCCGGAGAGACATTCATCTCCCCACGAATGGAGCGAATAGCATTGACGATATCCATGATGCGTTGCATGCGTGCTGTGGCTGCTTCATCTGCTGCAAAGCTTGTGCGCCATTCATCGGTGACCAAACGAGCATCTTCGCCATGTAGCTCTTGGAAAATCGATTCCGTGATAAACGGTGCGATAGGATGCAATAGACGCAACCAACCATCCAATGCGGTGAGCATCACCACTTGGGTTTCGTGTTTATCTGCTGCATCACCTTTATAAAGCGATACTTTGGATGCTTCTACATACCAATCGCAATAGGTGCCCCAAATAAAGGCGTAGAGCGTGCTGGCTGCTTCATTAAAGCGATACTCTTCAAAGGCTTTATTCACTTCATTGGCGCATGTATTGAGCTCGGATAATAACCAACGGTTCACATCATTTTTTGGTTGAATGGTTGGATCGGGTTTTACATCTTCACGGTTCATGAATACGAAACGCGATGCATTCCAGATTTTGTTCATGAAATTGCGGTTGGATTCAATGCGTTTGATATCCAATTTCACATCGCGACCTGGTGTTGCCATGTGCGCCAAAGTGAAGCGTAGAGCATCAGCACCGTAGGCTTCAATCATTGCCAAAGGATCAACCACATTGCCTTTGGACTTGGACATTTTCTGGCCATCTTTATCACGAATCAAGGCATGAATATACACATCTTTGAATGGCACTTTATCGGTAAACTTCTTGCCCATCATAATCATGCGGGCAACCCAGAAGAAGATGATGTCAAAACCAGTGACCAAGACATCAGTAGAATAGAATTTTTCCATTTCGGCACTTTCTTCAGGCCAATCAAGCGTGGAGAAGGGCCATAAGCCTGATGAGAACCAAGTGTCTAACACATCTTCATCTTGTTTGATGTTCTTACTACCACAGCCACTACAACAATCAGGTGTCGCTCTATCTACGGTGATGTTATCGCAATCGGCACAATACCAAGCTGGAATTTGATGTCCCCACCAAAGTTGGCGAGAAATACACCAATCATTGATATTACGCATCCATTCGAAATAGGTTTTTTCCCAATGTTGTGGCACAAATTTAATGTCACCATTTTCAACAGCTTCAATGGCTGGGTCTGCCAAGTCTTGAATGGCGACATACCACTGATCCGTCAAATAAGGTTCAATAATAGCGCCTGAACGATCGCCACGGCCCACTTTGTGTTCGTGTTCATCCGTTTTAAGGAGCAAACCTTCAGTTTTTAAATCAGCAACAATGCGTTCACGCGCTTCATACCTATCAAGGCCAATGTATTGTTCAGGAATGAAATCTTCATTGTTGATGTGGGCAGTGTTGGTGAAGATATTACGCATAGGCAAATCATGACGTTTGCCCACTTCGTAATCGTTAAAATCATGGGCTGGGGTGATTTTTACACAACCTGTACCAAATTCAGGATCGACATACTCATCAGCCACCACAGGAATGGTACGGCCACAAAGTGGTAAGATGAGTTCTTTGCCAATCAAATCTTTGAAACGTTCATCATCAGGATGAACGGCTACCGCGCCATCACCAAGCAAAGTTTCAGGACGCGTTGTTGCAACAACTAAACTTTTACCCGACCCATCGGCATAGGGGTATTGAATATGCCAGAAGTGGCCTGCTTCTTCTTCGTGTACCACTTCCAAATCAGAGACGGCAGTTTCAAGCACAGGATCCCAATTCACAAGGCGTTTACCACGATAAATCAGGCCTTCTTCAAACAAACGCACAAACACTTCACGCACCGCATTGGATGAAGTCTCATCCATGGTGAAACGCTCACGCGACCAATCAATGGAGAAACCAAGATGTTTCATTTGCTCTAAAATGGTGCCGCCAGATTCAGCTTTCCATTCCCAAACTTTTTCAATGAACTTCTCACGCCCCAAATCACGGCGATGAACACCCTTGGCATCAAGTTGACGTTCAACCACCATTTGCGTGGCAATGCCCGCATGATCTAATCCGAGTTGCCAAAGCACGGATTTACCTTGCATCCGTTGCCAGCGCACCAAAATATCCTGAATGGTGCCAGAGAAAGCATGGCCCATATGTAAGCTGCCTGTCACATTTGGAGGCGGTAGGGTGATGCTGTAGCTCTCTTTTGCATCGTTGGGTTTGAAGGCATCAGAGTTTAACCACTGCGCGGTGATTTTAGGCTCCATAACTTGGGGCTCATAAGATGTGCTTGGTGTTGCGTTGCTCATGTGTGTTCCTAATTGTTAAATTTTGGTTGTTATTATTATTTAAGTGTCTGTACGCTGTGTTGCCAAATGTTCTTGAAGCGCTTCGCTGACCACTTCGGGCAAAATTTGTTGCAAGTGGTGGTTGAGCTTGATGCGCACTTCATCACTGATGGCTTCTATCAAGGTATCCAGTTCATCAGGATTTAGCGAAACAGTGTTGTCTTCGAGATTGTTTTGTTCAGTCGTGTTTGCTGGATGGCTTTCTTCTATCTTATCTTCAGCGGCAGTGAGATCGGTTGTTTCTTGCGTTGATTCAAGGTCTTCAGGAATCGTGGCGCTGCTTTCGGTTTCAATTTCAGGGTCATCATTGAAGTTGTTTTCAGATGTGACCTCATCTTTTTGAACATCAGCAACTTGATCTGAAACCATTTCAGGCTCTTTTTGTTTGAGTACATCGTGAACCATGGCTTCAACAAGTTCACTATGATCCAAGATTTGAATGTCATAGACAGTATCATCATCTATGGCCTCACTGACATCAAAGGTAATGGTGTCATCACGGGCAATCGCATCAAAGACAGCTGTAAACTCATCTTCGCCGATGTTTATTTCAGCGGCTTTTATCTCAGCACTGTCTATTTCAAAAGATATGTCGTTGGGCGCTGTTGCGGATGTATCGTTTATAGATGTGTCTTCAATTTGTTCAGTGTCGGTTTCCTCATTTTGTTTTACAGGCTCAGCTTGGTTATGCTCATCTGCGGCATGATCGAGGTCGGGGAATTCAAAATCATCCAAATTGTCGATGTTATCCCTAGTATTATCAGGGGAAAGCGCCTCACCGCCACTTCCATGATCATCATTTGTTGGGTTTAGTTGAGCAGCCCAAAGCGGCAGCGACTCTTGTGCGCTAGGCTCAAGCAACTCTTCTGTGAGTAGGATGCGGTGGCGGGGTAAAGCACCAGCTTGCTCCTCGCTTTGGTTAACATCTAAATGGATAACATCGTTGTTGGTATCCGAGGTGTCGGTGGGTGTTGGTATATCTTTATGCTCAGATGACTCTGGGGTTGAAGAAGTTTGTTCAAGCGGTTGTATTTTTTCTATGCTAGAGGAAAGGCCGAGTTTTTCTTCAGAATCCAATGCAGCTTGTTGTGCGGATACTTTTCTATCACTGATTTCAGGTGAAAAATCATCCTTCTGAGCAAGCATTTCGTCAATGCTTGCCAAGATTTCATCAATGTCGCGTTCATCTTTGCCCTTATCACTCATGCGGCTATCATAAGTTGCTTTGATTGTCTCGGCAATGTTGGGTGTTTATGCGATGGTGTGTAATACCTTAAAGTTTAATAATAGAAGGATAATGCCAATTGTCCCGAGTTGATGCCATAGCTTTTAAATGTATTTTTATTTGGACCAGATGTATATTTGGTACGAAGATAACCGAGAGTATACTCAGCACCAAGTGAGACGTTTGTATTCAAAAAATATTCGACGCCCAAAAGCATGTTGATGACATAACTTTGATATTTTTGTTCATCGGGCGTAAAAAAGCTATAAGAGGTACTACCTTTAAAATATGCAACTTCGGCACCGATGTAGGGTGAGACTTGAGATGCTTGAGGAAAATGTTTTTCATACCCCAATGAAATACCATTTTCTTTGGTTTTGATTTTTGAAGAGGGGTTAATTGGTATTGTCGGATTGGGGTTAACTGGCGTAACAACCCCAGCTGTGGGTGAGGTGTTGCTTTCAGAATTGCGCAATTGCAGACTTCCTCTTAACGCAGTATCATGACTTAGCCAATATTTACCGCCAATGCCAAATTGAAAGTTATTAACAACAGCGCCATCAATACCAAAACTTAAACTTGTATCACCACTTTCCCGCACAATCTCTTCTGCCAAAGCTTGTGAGCTAAAAGCAAAGATACATACCGCTAAAATGTATTTCATAAATATCCCCTGATGTTTTTCTAATGCACTAATACATAATAGCAGACAGCAATAAAATGGCAAATGCTCCCAGCCAAGACGAGGATATGGAATAAAGCGTGGTTGAAGGGAATAGCTTTGATGCTATAAAGTATGGCACCAAAAGTATAAGACAAACCCCCAGCCACTAGCCACTCAAGCCCCGCAGCGGGTAAGTTGTCGATAAGTGGGTTGATAGCAAATACGATAATCCAACCCATGAATATATACATGGCCGTAGAAATCAAATCAAAACGGCCAGTGAAAAATAGTTTGAGAATGATGCCCGTGATGGCCATGCCCCAAGTGATGCCAAATATAACCCAACCAACGACACCATTTAATGTAACAAGGGCAAAAGGGGTGTAGGTGCCTGCAATCAAGACATAGATAGAGGCGTGGTCAAATATGCGCAGACGATTACGAATCACGGGATTTTTGGCGCTATGATAGATAGCCGAGGCACTGTATAAAATGATGAGGCTGACGCCAAAAATAGTAAAGCTAACAATATGCCATGCGTTGCCATAAAGGCTGGCCCGAATAATTAGAAATACTAAACCAATCGTACTTAAAATGAGGCCAAAAATATGTGAATAGATGTTTATTCGCTCTTCAAGGGGAGAGTAAAATTTGGCTTTGATTGTTGTTTTGTGAAGCATAAAACAGACTGTAAGTTGTTTTTTATAAACGTGCAACGTGGCTGACAATATTGTTTATAAAAAAAAGCGAAGTAAGATGCGCATGATGCACAAATATATTTCTCATCAATCATGGCGAGGTAAAACCCAACTGGTTTTATCCACTTTGGCTATATTGATGTGTTTATACTCAGTTGGCAGCATACATCAACACGAAAAAGGTTATTACAACCTGCAATCTGAATGTGTCATTTGCGATGTCGAATCATTATTTGCACATGGTGCATTTGCTAGTTTTGCAGGCATCTTTGTAAGCGCTTTTTTACCATTCCTTTACACGGCTAGCCTGAACGCAAGCAAATACTTGATTGTATTTATGGCATTTTCTGCCCGTGCACCACCACAACCTTCCTGAAAAAAACTATAAATTAGATTATGAACTTGGGGTGCTTTTAAAATAAAAGCCAACCTCGGTATTAAAAATTCAGGAGTTATACTTATGAAATACGCACAGTATGGTGTGTTTGCTATTGCTGCATTATGTAGCAATAACGCTTTTGCTTTGGAATCAATTTCACCTATATCGGGTGAGAATACGGGCAATCCATCGATTTCAGTGGTGGGCAGCTTTACAGGCGAGCGACTACGCAGTGGTGATGGCGTAGGCAGCAGCAGTTTTTTACCCTTGTCTGAAACAGAAATTATTTTTGGCGCCAACATTGATCCGCATGCCCGCTTGGATATTACCATGACGGGGTCGGATGCGGGCATGGCAATAGAAGAGGGTTTTATCACCACAACGTTGCCTTATGGTTTAAATGTTAAAAGTGGTCGTAAATTTTTGCCGATAGGCCGAGTGAATAGTGTACATCCTCATGCATTGATTTATGCCGATAGGCCCAATGCTTTGGTGAATATTCTGGGGCCAGATGTTTTTATAGGAGAAGGTGTGTTTGTGGATAGGCCATTTTTTGTTGGTGATTCAATGCAAGCATTCACTGCCGGTGTCTTTGGCGCAGCCAATGCTGTTGCGTTTAATCCTTCGGGAGAAAAACATTATGCTGGTTTGCTGCGTTGGACAGGCGTGTGGGACAGCAGCGACTTTTCAACCCTTGAGCTGGGTTCAAGTTTTGTGCGCGGTAATAATGCGATTTCGACTTCGCATAGCCAAACTAGCTTAGCCGATATTCATTTGGCATGGAAATACCAAAATCTCAGTGATTTTGCAGTTAATATAGAGTCTGAATGGATGCGCAATGCCCAGCAAGGCGGTGTCGGTGTGAGCGAAATCATTACAGATGGTGGTTATTTGCTTGCCGATATCGGTTTGAATCGCAATTGGCGTACTTTTGCGCGTTTAGACTACTCACGTTTAAATGGCTTGGCTGGTCAGGCCTTGGCCAATGAAAAAGCTCTATCTGCAGGTGTGGTTTGGAAAGTCAGTGAATTCCAAAAACTCACCTTGCAATACAAAACAACACGCCATGCCTTACCCGAAGTAGCAGCTGCGTATGGCATGAAGGTTGGGGATCAAATCAATGCAGTGCTTTTTCGCTGGGTTGTCGCCATTGGCCCACATGGAGCACATGCTTATTAAAAACACATGTATTACACATCGAAATAATTTTGAGGAAAATCATATGAAATCAATACTTTTTACCATCTTTTTGGCAGCCACATGTTTGCTACCCATACAAGCCAAGGCACAGCTAAATATTGTGGCGACGGTTCCGGCATTAGCACAAATTGCCAAGGCCGTAGCAGGGGAGGATGCCCAAGTGATAAGCTTGGCTAAAGTCGGGCAAGACCCCCATTTTGTGCCGGGAAAACCGACGTTGGCACGTCATCTCGCAAAAGCTGATTTGCTTGTGACAGTGGGGCTGGCTTTGGAGTCGGGCTGGTTACCACCTTTGATGGCACTATCACGAAATACAAAGATTAAGGTGGGCAGTGATGGTTATTTCGCAAGCTCAGATTATATTCAAGTGATAGGTGGTTTGACCAAGGTAGATCGTTCTATGGGTGATGTTCATCCTGAGGGTAATCCGCATTGGTTTTTAGATCCCATACGAGCGGCCAAGATGGGGCAAGCACTTGCCAAACGTTTGGCAAAGCTTGATCCAGCACATGCCTCGAATTATACGTCACGCGCGCAAGTTTTTTCTGAGCAACTTGAGCGTTTGGTACAGCATTGGTTGCCACTTATAAAACTGCAAACGGGCATTGTGACTTACCATGATTCCTTTCGCTATTTTGTAGATCGGTTTGGCATTGTTGTGCTTGGTTTTGTGGAGCCAAAACCAGGGGTTGAAGCTTCCACGCAACATTTGGATGATTTGATTGCGATGATGAAGTCAGCGCAAGTGCAACAAATATGGACAGAACCCTACCATATGGGGCGCATCGCCAAGCGGGTGGCAGAGCTCTCGGGAGCCAAGATTGAAATCATGGATGATGCAGTGGCTGGCTATCAGGGTAGTGATTACATACACATGATTGAGACCATGCTGCAAAAAGCCTCAGGTCAAACATCATGATTTTATGGTTTAGCTTGTTGGCTTGTTTGTTGGCATCACTTTATTTGCCCCACCTAGGGCAACATGTGCTTAGACAAAGAATCATTTTTATTGATCTCGCTTTAGCGCAAGTGGCAGCGGTGGGTTATGCTATAGGTATTGCCATGGATATTTCAGGTTTATTGGTTGCAGCTTGTATTACGGTGGTTGCTATTTTTGCCATTGCCGCACTGCCTGAAAAGATGGATTTGCCCAAAGAAGGCATTATGGGAGCGCTGTATGCGAGTGCGGCCTCGGCGGGTATGATGATTCTAGCTTCTATGCCGCATGCTGAAGGGCAAATGATGGCATTGTTGTTTGGCAGCATGCTTGGTGTAGATGAGAAAGAGCTCTTTATCTTGGCTTCATCTGGTGTTGTGGCTTTGCTTTTGATGCGTTTTCATCATATGAAACATTATTTTGGCCGTGTGTTGTTTTACAGCAGCCTGGCTTTTGCCGTGGTACCTGCGATTTATTCTTTAGGTGTGGTATTGGTTTTTTCACTGTTGGTGATTCCAGGCTTGGCCGTGTGGCGTGGTGGTCAAACAGGTCAAACATGGATAGCGATTGTGTTGGCGAGTTTGGCCTCCCTATCAGGCGTTATGTTGTCCAATGATTTTGACTTTCCACCCTCATCTTCTGTGGTGGTATGTTTATGTGTATTTGCCTTGGTCTTAAGGCTTGCCGTTTCATTTCAGAAATCTTTGCAAACAAAAGCTTGAGGTTAGGCCATTAAGGGAAAGTATTGGGCAGGTTTAAGGTAGTTGTGAGGAGAGGTAGGTTTCTGCGCGAGCCAAGTCGGCGGGTGTATCTACACCCAAACAATGGTAATCACCAACCGTGACGGCAATAGCATAACCTTGATGCAAAACACGAAGTTGTTCGAGTTGTTCGATGTGTTCTGCTCGGCAAGGCTCTAGCGTTGAATATTTCAATAAAAAATCACGGCGATAAGCATATAACCCTACATGTTGTAACATATCACTTGCTTCAACTACCTTGGCATTGCGTGGAAAGGGAATACTTGCACGGCTAAAATACATGGCATGCCCTTTGGCATTGCACACCAATTTCACAACATTGGCATCATCAAAGTCTGCTGCTTCACGTATAGGGTGGGCGAGTGTTGCCATTTGCAAATCAGGTTGGTTTGTAAATGGCGCGACCACCGCACGGATGGCTTCTGGGTTGATCAAAGGTTCATCACCTTGAACATTAATGACAATATCACAGGCGATGTTTTCAAAAGCTTGGGCAAGTCTATCACTGCCGCTTTCATGGTCGCTGCGCGTCATACAAACGTGCGCACCATATTGTTTTGCCACATCAGCAATGCCTTGGTGATCGGTGGCAACAAACACTTCGCCAAGCTTGCAGGCAAGTGAACGTTCAATCACATGTGCAATCATGGGTTTTCCAGCCAATAAAGCTAAAGGTTTGCCTGGGAAACGGGTGGAGTCATAACGCGCAGGAATGCCAATGGCATAGGTTAATTGTGTATCAGACATGTTCAGTGATTCTCAATTTCTTGCCAGTTGGCAGTTGCAGTACCCACTTTGCCAACCACCACACCTGCGGCTTGATTGGCAGTTTGTGCTGCTAGCAAAGGCGAGTCTCCGCGCACCAAACTCGCTGTGAAAACGGCAATGACAGTATCACCTGCGCCAGTCACATCGAAAACATCACGTGCGGCAGTGGGAATATGGTGGCATTGCTGACCATCAAAGAGTGTCATGCCACGATCAGAGCGGGTGATAAGAATGAATTTTAAGCCGAGCGTTTTATGTAAATGTTTGGCCATGGTTTCGACATGGGTATCATCATTGATATTGGCCATGTCTGCCATTTGCGAAGCTTCGAGTAAATTGGGGGTGATGAAGGTGGCACCATGGTAATGACTTGTATTACAGGGTTTAGGGTCAACACCAATAATTTTACCTTGCAGCTCAGGAATCAAGCGCTTGAGAAGTTCGGGGGTAAGTACACCCTTGGCATAATCAGAGATAATAATTGCAGAGGCTTGAGAAAGCTTAGCACGAATGGCCTCGAAGATATGCGTTTGCATATCAGAGTGAATGGCGGTTGCCCATTCATGATCATAGCGAACAATTTGCTGATGTTGTGCGATTACACGTGTTTTGATGGCTGTAGGGCGCTCATTTTTTTTGGTGAATACACCCGCATCATTGCATCCTAGTTCGAGCAAACGTTGATGCACCCATTGCCCTGGCTCATCATCACCAACCACGCCAAACATTGCTGATTTTACGTTTAAAGCATGTAGGTTGCGCACCACATTAGCAGAGCCGCCCAAGCGGCGATCAACCTTAGCCACATTCACTACAGGCACAGGTGCTTCTGGAGAAATACGGGTAACGTCACCCCAAATAAATTCATCAACAATAATGTCACCAACGACTAAAATCATGGAACAGCACTCCTTTTTTCTCTCAAGTGAACAGCGCGTTGATTCACCTCTGTTTTGAGCTGGCCACAAGCTGCTGATATTTCACGACCTTTTGAAATGCGAACCACCGCCACCACACCTGCATCATTGAGGTGATGCGAAAACATAGCAACTGTTTCGTCACTTGGGCGTTGGTATAAACTACCCAGAAATGGATTGAAGGGTAATAGGTTTACAGTGCTGCCCATGCTTTTGGCAATCTCTGCCAAGCGTTTTGCATCATCAAGGCTGTCGTTGATGCCAGCCAATAAAACATACTCAATTAAAATACGTTTTTTGTTTCGTGTGGCAATATATTGCTGCATGGCTTCAAGTAGATCTTCAAGAGGGTATTTATTGTTAATCGGCATGATTTTACTGCGTACTTCATTGGTGGTGGCATTCAGCGACACCGCCAAACTGCAAGGCAAATCATCTTCAAGCATGCGGTAAATCGCAGGCACCAAACCCGCTGTAGAAATGGTGACGCGGCGCGGAGAAAAGGCCATGCCTTGTTCATCCGTGACCATGCGAATGAACTTGGCGACATGTTCGTAATTGTGCAAAGGTTCACCCATGCCCATCAACACCATATTGCGTGGATATTCACCCAGTGTGCGGTGGGCAATCATCACTTCTTTGATCATTTCAGCAGTCGTTAAGTTTCTGGTTAAACCAGCCGTAGCCGTCAAACAAAATTCACAACCAATAGCACAGCCGACTTGGGATGAAATGCATTGGGTTAAACGCCCTGTGCCTGGAATCAGCACGGATTCGACATCGCGGTTATCCGCCATGCGGATAAGTAGTTTTTGGGTGTTGTCTTCTGATTTTTGTGCACTGACTACTTCAGGCAGTGAGAGCTCAGTGTTTTCTTGCAGCCAAGTTAAAAGCTTTTTGGGGAAATGCGGGATGTTTTCCAAATCAAACTCGGCATAACGAAAAACTTTACCCATGATTTTTTGGGCATGCACTGATGACACATCAAGGCGCTCACAAATTGCAATAAGCTCTTGATGATCAAAACCCAGCAACGATGGTTTGACAACAGATACCATATGTTATCCGAAACAAAAAAGGGAGCACGAAGCTCCCTTTAAAATGGATAAGTGGTTCAAATTAAAGACCGAATTTGGCTTTGTTGGCTGAGACTTCTTCAGCAGTTGGAGGTGTGTGATCGGTTGTTTCAGACAAATCAAAAGCATCACGATCGGTGTCGCAAAGATCATTCAAAGCAATGTCGGATTCAAACACTTCAGGCACATCTTCTTCAGGGTAAATGGCTTCCCATGGGCACTCTGGCTCACAAACAGCACAATCAATACATTCTTCAGGAGAAATATAAAGCATATTTGGATGCTCTTCAGATACTTCTTTGGGTTGATAAAAACAATCAACAGGACATACCGCAACACAAGCAGTATCCACACAATCTTTACATAACTGGGTAACAACAAAAGCCATAACAAAACCTCTCAGGCGAGTTTAAAATAAGTAGATAGGGCGCACTATACGATGAATCATGATTTAGCCAAGTGTTGAAGTGTACGTAGAAAATAATTGCATCCTTTTTGCAAGGTTTGCGTCTTTACCCATTGAGTCTGTCGCGAAAGGCGAGGATTACATAGGATAACCAGGAGAATATGATGAAACGTATACATATCCATATTGCAGTAAATGAGTTGGCTGAAAGCATTGGTTTTTATGCCACTATTTTGGAGAATCGCCATCGATTGAAAAAGAAGATTATGCAAAATGGGCGCTAGAAGACCCTGCGATTAATTTTGCCATTTCAAAACGAGGCCATAGCAGCGGCATCAATCATTTGGGTATACAAGTCGATTCTGAAGATGAATTGGCTGAAATTGCCAAGCGTTTGCATGATGCAGAAATCGAATCTTCTCCAGAAGAGGGGGCATCGTGTTGTTATGCGCATTCCAACAAACATTGGGCCTTGGATCCACAAGGCATTGCTTGGGAATCTTTTCATACTTTAGGTGATATCGCAGTGTTTGGCGAAGATACAAAAATGGATGCAGCAGATGAGTCTTCGGCATGTTGTATCCCACTGCATCAAGGAGAATCCAAGCATGGGCAGGAAGAGGCTGCATGTTGTGTGCCGCAAGAAAATGATGCGACGGGTTGCTGTGCTTAAAGAAATATGATGATTTGCCTGTCAAAAGTTGTGTTGTTGAGATATTGCTTTTGATGGGTAGATGATTGTTTGATAAACATGCAGCTTACACATTTATAAAATTGGAAAAAAAGGGGTGACATGAATCAAAATTCAACAGATGTAACACATGCATGGCAAACCTATCAAAAGCAGCTGTTATCTTTTGTTCGTGGCAAAGTGAACAAACACGAGGACGCAGAAGACATCTTAAATGATGTGTTTGTATCCTTAATCAAAAAAGCCGATGCGCAAGATATGCCCAAACATGTGGCAGGGTGGTTGTATCACGTCACCAAAAATAAAATCATTGATTATTATCGCACCCACAAAACTTTTGAAGCATTGCCTGAAGATCTCGTAGCAGAAAGTAAGAGCGAGGAGCAGCACAGTGTTGGCCAGCTTTCCCATTGCTTAACACCGATGATTAAAGATTTACCTGATATTTTTCAACAGGTTTTAATGCTTTCAGAAATTGAGGGTAAAACGAACAAAGTTGTCGCCGAAGAGCTTGGTTTATCTCTGTCCGCAGTAAAGTCCCGCATTTTAAGAGGCCGCAAAAAATTGAATCAAAGTATACTCAATTGCTGCACACTTTATCGCAATAAAGCGGGCGAAGTTGTCGATTATGAACAAAAGATAAATGGTTATTGTCATCAATTTAAAAATTAAAAAAGACACAAATTTATTATTAGTTTCAGTTTGCTTTAACATCAGTTTTCTTGCTGATTGTCTCTAGTTTAGCTATGCTTTTAAATGCACGAAGGGAAAGGGTTTGAAGAGGACGAATAATCTGAAGTAAAGCAAATGATGGTTATTAAATGATTTAAGGCTATTTTTTTCAAGGGGGAAGGGCATGTCGGAGAATAGGTGTAAAATTCAGCTTACTGGAAAGCTGGTGGAAGGACATAAATTAGAAGATGTCAGTGTAAATCTTGTCAAAATTCTGG
>JAJFLD010000142.1 GCA_021772875.1 Ghiorsea sp.
ATTATTTGTGAAAGTGATGTTAAATCTGATGAAGTTTTATTAAGTGCTGATTTAAAAACTGACCAACCAGAATCAGTACGATTTATTCCACAGAACTACTTTGAAGAACTCACTAACGAAATAGAAATTTCTAAATTTCAACATGTATTGGAAAATATAATTTTTGGGTACATCCCCGATGCTGAAAAATTAGAGAAATCTAGTTTTGAGGAATTAGAAAGATATAAAGCAGAGAATGTTAACAGGGATATACAATCTCAAAAAAATAGCATTCAAGATATAAACAATGAAATTATTGAATTGGAAAAGAAAAAACACCCAGATTATATAAAGAAAATAAATGGGTTTATTGGCAAAAAAGAAATAGACATTAAAGAGCAGAAAAAACTATTAGAAGAATTGCCAAAAATAACCAATCCCAATGAAGGTGATAAAGATTCAGGTCAACAAAATAATATTATAGCAAAGCATAACCTGGAGTTGGATTCCTTGAAGAAAACACTCAAGGAAAAAGAAACTGAAAAGTCTGGTATAACCAGCAGGATTGAAGCTCTCAAACAATTTAAAAGAAAGGTGGAGCAGCAAAAATATTCCTTAGATGAATTTTTTAAAAATAATCTTGAAGAGGCTAATGGATATAACTTAGACATCGGAAAGATATTAAAGGTTGAGGCTGATTATTCCTCAATCGACAAATTAACTAGGGATGCTGAAACTGAATTAAAAAATATGAATGTGTATTTTGAAACATTCGAGGCAATTGAGTTTAGAGCTGCTCAAAATGATAATGAAAGCATTGTTTACAAGATAAAGATATTGGCTGATCAACTTAGGACTGAAACAGATAAGTTAACGGGAGAAGAAAAGGCCTTCCAAAAGAACGAACAACGAAAGAAAGAAATATCAGAAACCATACAAGAGTTAACTGGAGACCCTACAAACCCAGTAACTGACACTCTAAACCTCTACCTGAAAGAGAAGTCGTTCGTAGATAAAGATTTGACTAACCAGTTAGATGAAATGAGAAAGAAAAGGATAGAAATGTCCTTGAAAATTTTCAAAAAGAAAAATGAAATTATTGAGTTGTATAACTCTTTTAAACAGTCTGTTGATGACAAAATCACCCAAAATAAAGACTTACTTAAAGACTATGACATAAAAATTGATTCTTCATTTAATTTGAATACAGAATTTTATCAGAAGTTTCTTGGATATATCAACCAAGGCAGAAGTGGTTGCTTTCGGGGGGCTGAAAAAGGCGAAGATAAAATAAAAACTATTGTTGAAAATAATGGCTTTAGTGATGAAAATAATATAAAGGCATTATTGGAAACAATAATTAACAGTCTGGAAAAGAGCGGCGCTGTAGTCAGTGAGCAAGTAAATAAGGAAAAGCTGAGCGATTTTTATGACTACTTGTTTTCTCTAGATTATATAAACCCTAAGTATGAATTGAAATTAGGAGGGAAAATTCTTAGCCAGCTATCACCAGGGGAAAGGGGGGCACTATTGTTAATCTTTTATCTCATGATTGATAAAGAAGAAATTCCCCTAATTATTGATCAGCCCGAAGACAACCTTGATAATGAAAGTGTTTACAATATGTTGAGTAACTTTATCAAGCAAGCTAAGAAGAAAAGACAGATTATTATGGTAACGCATAATCCAAATTTAGCTGTTGGTGCTGATGCCGAGCAAATTATTTATGTCAGTATCGATAAGATGAATAAGAATGAGTTCTCGTTTATTTCTGGTTCAATAGAAAACCCTGAAATCAATGCGAAGATTGTACGAATATTGGAAGGAACAAGACCTGCTTTTGATAAAAGGAAGTTGAAATATCAATGAAAACTGAGTCAATAGGGTGGATTCTATTGGTTTGCAACTTTACTTGAGCTTTGAACTTTAGTGTTTACTGTTGTTACCATGCCTCCTCTGCCAAACGAAACGATGATTATTGAATTTGAATTGCCAGCCAAGCATCAATTGATGTTTCAGGCGATGTTGCAAGGGGAAGATGGGTTGGCTTTTGTACGTTGTGTGCATGGTGTGCAGCAGCTTTGGACAACTGCACCGCAAGTAGAAGAAGTGTATGCGTGGTTGAAATGTCTGCCAACGCACTTCAACATCCGCATCTTAGACGAGTATGTTTGGAGCAATGAGGAAACATGAACCAAGGTAAGTTTATTACATTTGAGGGTGGTGATGGTAGCGGCAAAAGCACGCAGCTTGGGTTGACTGTTGCTTGGCTGGAAGCTCAAGGTAAAGATGTATTTCAAACTTTTGAGCCGGGCGACACGCCGCTGGGTGGAGAAATTCGGCGTTTATTGTTGTCGGGCGAATTTATGCCTGTGCCAGCTTGTGAATTGTTGCTGTTTTTGGCGGATAGGGCCCAACATGTGGAGCAGGTGATTAAACCTGCTTTGGCTGCTGGCAAATGGGTGGTGTGTGATCGGTATACTGATTCGACATTGGCTTATCAGTTGGCAGGGCGAAAGCTGGAAGATGATGCTGAGTTGCGCGCGATGTTGGCTTGGGCTGAGCAGGGTTTGAAACCTGATGTAACACTATGGTTGGATTTGTCGGTGGCTGACGCTGCTGTGCGCATGGCTGAGCGGGTTGCCGAGGGTGAGCCATCCAATCGATTGGATGATGAGAAAAAAAGCTTTCATGAGGCTGTGTATCAGGCTTTTCAAAGTATTCAGCAGGAAAACACGCAGCGTGTATGCCGCATCAATGCAAAACAAAATATGGATGTTATCCAGCAAGATATTCAAAAAGTGTTGAAGGATTTATGAGTGTGATTCTTGGGCATGATGAAGTGCGGCAATCTTTTGGCGAAGCGATGCACGAGAATCGTTTGCATCATGCTTGGTTGCTTTATGGCGTGAAAGGCATTGGTAAAGCAAGTGTGGCCAATGATTTGGCGGCTTTGTTTTTATGCCAAAGCCCAGATGCACAGCGCCATGTGGCGTGTGGACAATGCCATGCGTGTGCAATGCTGCATGCTGGTTCACACCCTGACTTATCGCGGGTAGAGCTGCTTTGGGATCATACCAAGAAAAAATTCAACCGCGATATTAATATTGAACAAACACGTGATGCTCTGGCCTTTTTGGCATTGAGTGGTTTGAAGAGCAAACGCCGCGTATTACTGATTGATGGTGCCAATTTGATGAATAATCAAGCTGCAAATGCTTTGCTCAAAGGTTTGGAAGAGCCAACAGATGGTAGTTTGTTGCTGATGGTTTGCCATGATTTGATGCGTCTACCAGCAACAATTCGTTCGCGTTGTATGATGCAAGCATGTGCGCCCTTAAATGAAGCAGAGATGCAGCAGGTGTTAGACATGCAAGGATTAGATAAAAAATTGCATGAACTTGCCATAGATTTAGGGCAGGGCAGCCCAGGGCGGGTCGAAGCGCTGCTGGATGGGCAACATGCCAAAGCATTGTTGGCTTGGCAAAAGATGCTTGAAAGCCTTGATAAATCGGATATCGGCCAGATGCAGCAGTGGTTGGAAAAACACGTTAAAGAGATTCCGCATGACTTGATTACAAACATGGTGTTGAGTGCAGCCCATCAAGCGATGTTATCTGCTACGTCATGGGAGAAGTCGAGTGCGATTTATGATGCCTTGTTGTGTGTGGCTTCTTGGCCAAAAGAGGTTGTTCGTCATACTTTGCGGCCAGCACCTGCCTTGTTGTCATACATTTTACAATTGAGAAGTGCCTTGAAAATAAGGGCTTAAGGGTGAATGAAACTTTTTCCTTGAGTTTTGTGCAGTTCGACGCTATAAATCGCCGCCCTTTCGAAGGGTAGACCTTTAAAACAGGTTGAACAGGAGTTATGAAAGTGAAAGCAGAAATTCATCCAGAATATCTAGTTGCCAATGTAACTTGCTCGTGTGGTAATAAAATTGAAACACGTTCAACTAAGGGCGACTTTCAAGTGGAGATTTGTTCCGCATGCCATCCGTTCTATACTGGTAAACAGAAGATCGTTGATACGGAAGGTCGCGTTGAACGCTACTACAAAAAATTTGGTAAGAAGCCTGCAACGGCTGCTTGAACCTAAGGCTGGAGAGCAAGTATGTATGCAGTAATTAAAACAGGCGGAAAACAATATCGCGTGCAAGAAGGCGAAGTGATCCGTATTGAAAAACTTAAAGCTGACATTGGCAGCGAAGTAACTTTTGACGATGTAATGATGATTGGCGAAGGCGCTGATATCAAAGCAGGTGCAGATGTTGCTGATGCAAAGGTAACAGCAGTTATCACTGAAGCTGGCCGCGGTCAAAAAATTGTTGTCTTCAAGAAACGTCGTCGTAAAAACTATCGTTTGACTCAAGGTCATCGTCAGTCTTTCACTTCTGTACGTATCGCGAAGATTAGTTAAGGAGATATCTCATGGCACATAAGAAAGCAGGCGGCTCCACCAACAACGGACGCGACTCCAATGCTAAACGCCTTGGCGTGAAAAAATACGGCGGCGAAGTTGTTGTTGCTGGTAATATCATTGTTCGTCAACGCGGCAAAAAAATTCGTCCGGGTGACAATGTAGGCCTTGGTAAAGATTTTACATTGTTTGCACTCACCGATGGAAATATTGAATATTTCAAACGTGCTGGCCGTACAACAGTTCGTGTTGTAAGCTAATCGTTTTATAACCTATTGGTTATTATTTGAGAAAGGGGGTGCTTATGCGCCCCCTTTTTTGTTTGAAAAATCATTGTACTCTATCCCTCTGGATTTGACTGCGATGAAGCAAGATAGGAACCCTAAACATGCGTTTTATTGATGAAGTAAAAATTGAAGTGAGAGCGGGCAACGGTGGTGGCGGCGCGTCTTCATTTCGTCGTGAAAAGTATATCCCTAAGGGTGGGCCTGATGGTGGTGATGGTGGCCGTGGCGCACATGTGATTTTCACCGCCAGCCGCGACCGCAACACCTTGCAAGAATTGTATTTGCGTAAACGTATCATTGCTGAAAATGGTACCAAGGGTAAGGGCAGCAATCGCCATGGCCGTATGGGCAAAGATATTGAAGTGTTTGTGCCTGTAGGCACAGTGATTCGCAATGAAGATGGTGATTTGCTTGCTGATTTAACTGAAGATGGTGCAACTGCCATCATCGCCAAAGGCGGTATTGGTGGTCAAGGCAATGCACGTTTTGCCACAGCAACCAACCAAGCGCCACGTTACTGTCAACCTGGCTTGCCTGGTGAAGCGGGTATTTGCCAATTGGAATTGAAAATGATGGCGGATGTAGGTCTTGTAGGCCTACCCAATGCCGGTAAGTCGACGTTTATTTCACGTGTATCTAATGCGCGACCTAAAATCGCAGATTATCCTTTCACTACCCTTGCACCATCGCTTGGTCAGGTGTTTATGGATGATGGTGATGGTTTTGTGATTGCTGATATTCCGGGTTTGATTGAAGGGGCACATGAAGGCAAAGGTCTTGGACATCGCTTTTTACGCCATGTGGAACGTACACGTTTATTGCTTCATCTTGTGGATGTGGCACATCCTGAAGGCATTAGTATTCACGATCAAATCAAAGAAATTGAAGGTGAGTTGGTGGGTTATGGCGATTCCATTGCCAAGAAAAAACGCTTTTTATTGCTGACCAAGATGGATGCCTTGGATGAAACCTTAAGGGCTGAAGTTTTGGAAGAAGCCAAGCAATACAAGCTTGAAATTTATCCTATTTCTTCGGTCAGTGGTGAAGGTGTGACCCAACTTTTACGTGATGTTTATAATGAAGTGATGATTATTCGGAAATATGAGGCAGAGCACGAGTCTGAACGCGAAAGACCCGTTACAACAAGATTGGCTGTGCCAGAACAGGTGGTTGAAGCAACAATTTATGATGATGAAGCAGCGCGCTAATTTAAAACAAGTTAAACGTATTGTACTCAAGGTTGGTAGCTCGCTGCTTGCCGATCCTCAACATGGTATCAACACGGCTATGGTGCAACGTTTGGCGCGTGATATCAAAACCTTACACGACCAAAATATTCAAGTGTGTTTGGTCTCATCAGGTGCTGTGGCTTTGGGTCGTGTTCAGCTTGGTTGGCTGGATAAACACCTTAATGTCCATGAAAAACAAGCTGCTGCTGCCATTGGTCAGCCTTTATTGATGCATGCCTACCAACAAGCTTTTTCAGAGCTTGGGCTGGTGGTGGCACAGATGCTTTTAACCAAAGATGATTTACGCCATCGTAGACGTTATATCAATGCCAGCAATACCAGTAAAACATTGTTTGCCGCACAAGTTGTACCTATTGTGAATGAAAATGACACTGTGGTGGTTGAAGAAATCAAGTTTGGTGACAACGACTCTTTGGGTGCGTTGGTGAGCATTGTGGTTGAAGCAGATTTGATGGTGATGATGACAGATGTGGATGGTTTGTTTGATGCCAACCCTAACCTCACAGATTTTGCCAAACGGATTCCCATGGTTGAGCAGCTTACGCCGCAGGTGATGGCTATGGCTGGAGGCGAAGGTAATCATTTTGGCACTGGTGGTATGTTGAGTAAACTTCATGCGGCACGTATTGCCACAGAAAGCCGCATTGTCACTGCAATTATCAATGGTCATCAAACAACTTCATTGCTCGATTTGCTTGCAGGTAAAGATGTAGGCACGCTATTTTCATGTGGTGAAGATCAACGTTCATGGCATGAACATTGGATTGCTAATTTATTGCCTGTGGCGGGTAAGGTGATGATTGATGCTGATAAAATGGAATCATTTCGCAACAGTGCACTGCCTTTGAATGCGGAATACCTTCAAAGCGTGGAAGGCCACTTTGATAAGGGTGAATGTGTTGAGTTATGGGCAGGAGATACACTTTTTGCCAAAGGTTTAACCAATTATAATGCCAAAGATATGAAACAATTGGTTGGTATCACCAGCCAAGAGATTGAAAAAACCTTGGGTTATGTGGATTTTTTAAGCATGATTCATAGTGATAATATGGTTTTCTTAAGATAGAAGTTGAGCAAAGGTGGGTTACATGAAATGCATTAATCATATGACGTTCATCATGATGGTAGCTTTGTTATCGCTACCATCTTTAGCGTGCAGTGCAGAGCAGGCCACAGCATCCATACAGCAACAATTACAAGATGAATTGATAGATTCAAGTGCTGATCTTTCAGTGGATGAGCGTATTCGTGCGGTGCATAAATTTGGCAAAGCATTAAATAGTTTCGATGATTTGGGTTTGGGTGATGCCACCTTGTTTAAGGTGCAAGATGAAAATACTGTGCAGACAAAACAAGATTTGGAAACAATCAAAACAGAGATGATGGCGCTGGTAGCACTATACCACGATCAAATCAAACCCCTTTTGCTTCATAACATCAAACTCAGGCGAGATGATGATGCCGCCACGCAAAACAAAGGCGAATTGTACCTGATGTTTTTGCGTAATAAGCAGAACCATGAGGTGGGCAAACCAGTGTCGGGTTTGCTGGCGTACCAGCAGAATATAAGCGATTCCTTTTTTGGCGAAGAAATGGTGGATGCAGGTCTGCTCACCCATTTCCCAAGCTTGGCAGAAGAAGCATGGCTGCAAAGTGCTTTGAACATGGAAGATGAGTTGCTGGTCTTATATCAAATGCATCGTGCATACTTGGATGGTGTAAAACTTGTGGCAGCAAAACCTAAAACGCAATCCAAGATTAAGATTGCGCCCAAGCCG
>JAJFLD010000143.1 GCA_021772875.1 Ghiorsea sp.
GAGTACCCATGTCCGATTCAAGCAGCGCAAATCTGCTTGGATGCGGGTGCTGATGGGATTACTGCCCATTTGCGCGAAGATAGACGCCATATCCAAGATAAAGATATGATTCGTCTTGCCGCCATGGCCAAGGCAGGTGAATTGCATTTGAACATGGAAATGGCAGCGACTGATGAAATGGTTCATATTGCTTGTCGTCTAAAGCCACAAGCTGTGTGTTTGGTGCCCGAAAGCCGCGAAGAGCTTACCACTGAGGGTGGATTGGATGTTGCAGGTCATTTGCAGCGCATGACAGATATTGTGGCGCGTTTAAACGATGTGGGTACGCATGTTTCCATGTTTATTGATCCCGACATGAAACAAATTGAAGCAAGTCGTCAAATCCAGGCTGCGGTGATTGAGTTGCATACAGGTCATTACGCCAACTTTAGCGGTCAGGCCATATTGGATGAGTTAAAAAGTATTCAAGAGGCCGCAAAATATGCAGCAAGCTTGGGTTTGATTGTGCATGCAGGGCATGGCTTAACCTTAGGTAATACACCTGCCATGGTGGACATTGCAGCCATTGAAGGTTTGAACATTGGTCATGCCATTGTAGCTGATGCAATTTTTGTAGGATTGAAGCAGGCAACGGCCGATTTCAAGGCCTTGATGCAACGCTAAACGGGCTTAAATTTTCACCAGTGTCGGCCATCAAAATAGATGGTTGACACATCAGGGCTTGGCGATAAAGTTCGCCGCGTCTTACGACTATGTCCCCATCGTCTAGTCGGCCTAGGACACCGCCCTTTCACGGCGGCAACACCGGTTCGAATCCGGTTGGGGATGCCAAGTTAAGTAATGTTTAATTGATAGTAAAAATAGAAAAGGAGCTTACGGAAACGTAGCTCCTTTTTTGTTACCAATCTTTTCTGATGCTTAAACCGTACACACCAAGTTCTGCTGTGGGTTTGATTTTGAAACCATAGAATTTATTGGTGAAATAATAGCTGCTTGCCATACCAATAATGGCACCTGCAAACACATCACTGCCATAATGCCAATCTGATTTAATACGACTATAAGCCACAAAAGAAGCAGCTAGATATGCAGGAATAGCAGGTTTCCAGCCATACCGTTGATAAATAAATGTCGCCGATTGAAAGGAAACAGAGGTGTGCCCAGAAGGGAATGATTTGTTGTCGTGTTGGTTAGGGCGCTCTCTTTTTACGCTTTGTTTGAGTGCTTCCGTAAGTGCTAAGTTTGAGAAAAAAGATTGATAGAATTGTGTTCTGCCCTCGGTATCATCCAAATAAAACGTAGTTCCATAAACGATACTGGGGAGTAGGGCGACAGTGATGTCGCCCGCCTTGGCAATATCTTCATTTGTAGCATTTGCGTTGGTTTGTGTGCAGACAAGAGATAAAAACATAAATGGCATCGAAAAGAATCGTGTGGAATAAATATTTTATCTCCTTTGCATGCGTATTATTTTAAATATGATTTAGCAGAAATTATTTTGTTTTATTGCGCAGATAATCCACAACCACGCGCACACCTGCGCCAGTTGCACCACCCACAGGTGAAATATCGTTGCCTTTCATATTCCATGCCGTGCCCGCAATATCCAAATGCGCCCAAGGGATATCATCAACAAAGCGAGATAGGAAACATGCTGCAGTGATGGTGCCAGCTTCGCGACCACCAGTGTTTTTGATGTCAGCGATTTTGGAATTGATTTGTTCTTGATACTCTTCAAACATTGGCAGCTCCCAAACACGGTCGTGGGTGTGCAGACCAGATGCTGTTAACCCCGCTTTGATGTTTTCGCCTGTGCCAAGTAAACCAGATGCTTGTCCGCCTAGCGCCACTACACATGCGCCAGTTAAGGTTGCAAAATCAATGATTTCCGCAGGTTTTTGCTCAGCTGCATATGCAAGCGCATCAGATAAAATGACCCGACCTTCAGCATCAGTATTTAAGATTTCAAGGGTAATGCCTTTGTAGGTGGTGATGATGTCGCCGGGTTTATAGGCGGCACCGCCAAGCAGGTTTTCAGTGGATGGAATGATGCCAAGCACATTTAGCGGCAAATTCATTTTAGTGATGGCTTTGAAAATACCCAACACGGCAGCAGCGCCACACATATCGAATTTCATTTCATCCATACCCGCTGCGGGTTTGATGGAAATACCACCTGCATCAAAGGTTAAACCTTTGCCCACCAAGGCAATTGGCGCATCACTATGATCTGCACCATTGTATTCCATGACGATAAAACGAGGCTCTTTGGCAGAGCCTTGATTAACAGCGAGTAGGGCAGTGAAACCTGCTTTTACAATAGCAGCTTTATCCATCACAGTCGTTTTAAGTTTGGGGTGGGATAGTGCAGCAGCTTGTTCACCCAAATACTCTGGGGTACAAACATTGCCAGGCTCATTGCCAAGGTCGCGGGCAAAAAGTGTGCCTGAGGCTATGGCTTTAGCAGCGGCAAGTGCATGTTTTGCTTCATCGACGTCACCATCTACAATGAGGTGAATGCCTTCGAGGGTGATGGTTTCTTTCTTTTCTTTGGTTTGATAAGCATCGAAAGTGTATAAACCAAGCCAAATGCCTTCGGCTACAGCTTGCACTTTGTCAGCCAATGAAGCGCCTGCAATATCAAGTTCTGTAAGGTAAACATCGGCTTGAGTGATGTTGTTGGTGTTCAGTTTACCAGCCATCTTGGCAGCCAAGGCTCTTAATTTTTGTAGTGTAAGCTGCGATTCATTGCCTGCACCAATAAACATCGTGCGTGTATTTTTTTGATAAACAGTACGCATGACACCCCAATCACCTTGGTGTTCATTGCTGTCTAAGAAATGCTTGATGTGTTCATCGCTGCTGCGTGTTTTACCAGAAGCTGAAAGTTGTTGGTTTTCCAATAGTGGTAAAACGCTAGTTGTTGCTTGCGCGTTTGTTGCAATGCTGATTTGAATCATTTCGCTTTTGGTCATGGGGTTCCTCATGTTTGAAGTTTGGCATGCAAACGTAGCGCGGGGCGAAGGAAATGGCTAGAAGCTTGAGGTGATGGCGATTGGCATAAGTATTGTAAAAAAGGTAATTTGATTTGTATTGTTGTATGCTTTGGCTTTGCTAAAAATAGCACGTTTAAGGAAGCACACATTGAAAACACCACTACACATCGTTCTTTTTGAACCAGAGATTCCACCCAATACAGGTAATATTGCTCGTTTATGCGCTTGTACGGATTGTCAGTTACACTTGGTTCACCCGCTGGGTTTTGATTTATCTGAAAAACAAGTGCGTCGCGCTGGCCTGGACTATTGGCAACACCTGCAAGTGAAAGAACATCAAAATTGGGATGAGTTATTATTATGGTTACAAGAAAACTTACCTTGTGAGCCACGTATTTTTGGTTTAACAACCAAAACCAAAACAAGCCTCTGGGATGTTCAATACCAAGCTCATGATGTATTGGTCTTAGGTCCTGAAACACGAGGGCTGTCACCAGAGATTTTAAAACAAATCAACCCTATCACCATCCCCATGCGTGAGGACGCACCAGTGCGTTCGCTTAACTTATCTTCTGCTTGTTCTATTGTGGTTTACGAGGCTTTAAGGCAGCTAAATCATTAAGGAAAAAGAATGTGGCGCTTTAGCTATCTATTCGTTGACATCCTGTTATGATGCGCCGCGATTTGAAAGGTTTGAATGATATTTGAGGTTAGAACTATGTCCCGTAATTTAAGAAATATTGCCATTATTGCCCACGTTGACCATGGTAAAACAACATTGGTTGATGAGCTATTAAAACAGTCTGGTACGCTTGATGATATGCGCTCAGATTTGGAAACATGCGTGATGGATTCTAACGACATCGAAAAAGAGCGCGGCATTACAATTTTGGCAAAAAATACTGCAATTACGTATAACGGTACTCACATTAATATCGTTGATACACCAGGCCATGCTGACTTTGGCGGCGAAGTTGAACGTGTATTGAACATGGTTGATGGTGTTGTTTTATTGGTAGATGCGGCTGAAGGCCCTATGCCTCAAACACGTTTCGTTACATCTAAAGCTTTGGCTTTGGGTTTAAAACCTATCGTAGTTGTGAATAAAATTGACCGTGACGGTGCGGACCCGGATAAAGTCGTTGATTTAAAATTTGATTTGTTTGCTTCGTTAGGCGCAACAGATGAGCAGCTTGAGTTTCCAGTTGTATTTGCCTCGGCTAAAAATGGTTATGCCATGATGGATCATACTGAAACATCAGACAATATGACTTGTTTGTTTGAGACAATCATGGACCATGTTGAGCCACCAGAAGGTGACCCAGAAGCAGTATTGCAAATGTTAGCAACCACTTTGGATTGGGATGAATATATTGGGCGTGTTGTTATTGGCCGTATTGCTAATGGTACAATCAACATGGGCCAAGAAGTTGGTGTTGTACATGCTGACGGTTCTAAAGATAAATTCAAAGTAACCAAACTTCTTGGTTTTAGAGGTTTGGATCGTGTTGAGATTCAATCAGCGCAAGCTGGTGATTTAGTTGCAGTAGCGGGTATTGAACATATCAATATCGGTGAAACGATTACAGATAAAGATAACCCAATGGCTTTGCCAGTAATGAAAGTGGATGAGCCTACTTTGAGCATGGAAATTCATGTTAATAAATCGCCACTTGCAGGCCAAGAGGGTAAATTTATTACAACGCGCCAAATTCGCGACCGTTTGTATAAAGAAATTCGTACCAATGTGGCGATGAAAGTTGAAGAAACGGATTCAGCTGATATCTATAAGATTTCAGGTCGTGGTGAGCTGCATATTGGTATCTTGTTGGAAAACATGCGCCGTGAAGGTTTTGAAATTGCTGTTTCTCGTCCAACTGTGATTTTGCGTGAAGAAAACGGTGTTAAACAAGAGCCGTATGAACACGTGACTATTGATGTTGAGCAAGAGTATCAAGGTACTGTGATTGAAAAAATGGGTCAACGTGGCGCAGAAATGACAGGCATGGAAACAGCTGCCGATGGCATGACACGTATTGAATTCATGAGCCCAACACGTGGTTTGATTGGTTATACTTCTGAATTCCTTACCGATACACGTGGTACGGGTACGATGAACCATGTATTCCATGCGTATGGTCCTTTTGTTGGCGCACTTCCTGGCCGTAAGAATGGTGTGTTGATTGCCAATGGGGCAGGTGAGACTGTTTCATTTGGTCTATGGAAAATCCAAGAACGTGGTAAGTTGTTCATGGGCGCAGGCGTGAAAATCTATGAAGGTATGATTATTGGTATTCATGCACGCGACTCTGATTTGGTTGTGAATGCAACACGTGAGAAAAAACTCACCAACGTTCGTGCTTCGGGAACAGATGAAAAGGTGGATTTGATTCCGCCATTGAATTTGTCATTAGAGCGTGCGATTGAATTTATTGCTGATGATGAGCTGGTTGAAATCACGCCTAAAAACATCCGAATCCGTAAACGTTTATTGATGGAAAATGAACGCAAACGTTCGGGCACAAAAAAATCTTAAGCTAATCCCTTAACTATAACTTATATCAAAGGCTGCAAGTGTAAACTTGTAGCCTTTTTTATGGGGCTCTTTTCAGGATGTGAAAATACATGCTTCCTATCTTCTGCGTGCGCTTTATGCTTCGTGCATGACTTCTACTCCTACCTCAGCTAAGCCAACCATGTCTTTGGATGAATTGCGCCAAGCAATTGATGCTGTTGATGACAAAGTTTTACAACTGATTTACCAAAGAGCCTTGCTTGCATCTAAGGTTGGCGAGCATAAAAAAAACCAACAAGGTAACACACCTTTTTATGTGCCAAGTCGTGAGGCTGCGATTATTCGTAGATTGCTGGATAAAAATGGTGAGGATGCAGATAAAAATCATAGTACACGTATCCCCGACGAAGCAATCCATGGTATATTCAGAGAAATTATTGGTGCTTGTTTGGCCTTAGAACACCCAATGACCATTGCTTATCTTGGTCCTGAAGGCACCTTTACCCACACGGCTGCAACACGGCAATTTGGTTCATCTGTTCATTACATGCCTTGTGCAAGTTTAGCTTTGATTTTTGATGCTGTAGAATCAGGTAGAGCAACATATGGCGTAGTGCCAGTGGAAAATGCATTTGCAGGTGCGGTGACGCATACCCTAGATTTATTTGCAGATTTTGACCGCGAAACTTATATCTGTGCAGAAGTGCAGCTTTCTATCCATCATCATTTGTTTAGCCATGCAGAACGTTTAGAAGATATCAAATTGGTGATTTCACATCCTCAACCTTTGGCGCAATGCCATGATTGGTTGCAAGAGCACTTGCCCAATGCAACGTTGATGGAATCATCCTCAACTGTTTATGCCGCAAAAATGATTGCAGATGCTCGTGCAAGTGCTGCTTCTGCTTTGGATTGGCAACATGCAGCAGCAGTGGGTCCGTATTCGATTGTTGATCATATTGAAATTCCTTTATTACAAAGAAATATTGAAGATTATCATGATAACGTCACCCGTTTCTTTGTGATTGGTCAGCATGATTCTCCAGCCTCAGGTGAAGATAAAACTGCAGTGGTCATCTCAACCAAAGATGAACCTGGGGCATTGTTTAGTTTGATTCAGTCTTTTGCCAAACGTAATATTGGTTTAACACGTATTGAATCGCGCCCATCGCGTAAAAAAGCTTGGGAATATGTCTTTTTCATTGATATTTTAGGTCATAGGGATGATGAGACAGTGAAACAAGCTTTAAGTGAAATCAAAGCACAAGATGGTGTGTTGTTAAAAGTTTTGGGTTCTTGCCCTGTCTCTCGGAAACTATAAATGGCTACAGATTGGTTAAAGCAGGCTGTGCCGCAGTCGCTACAACTTCACCCTTATATTCCGGGTAAACCCATCACCCAAATGTTGCGTGAGCTGGGGTTGGATGAAACTCAAATCCAGCAACGCAGCAGCACAACGGTAAAACTTGCCTCCAATGAAAATGCCTGTGGTGTGCCGCCCAAGGCTGTTGCTGCGATTCAAAAAGCTGCATGTGAAGTCAACCGTTATCCTGATGGTGATTGTTTTGATTTAAAACAAATTTTAGCTCAAAGCCATAGTATTAAAAAAGAACAGTTGCTGATAGGCAATGGCTCCAATGAAGTATTAGAGCTTGTGATTCGGTGTTTTGCAGGTGCTACTGATGAAGTGGTTTATAGTCAACGTGGCTTTATTGTGTATGCACTAGCTACAACTGCGGCAGGTGC
Source organism: Ghiorsea sp. (assembly GCA_021772875.1). Lineage (GTDB taxonomy): Bacteria > Pseudomonadota > Zetaproteobacteria > Mariprofundales > Mariprofundaceae > Ghiorsea. Next base: position 7,258 of record JAJFLD010000143.1, read on the forward strand.
AACAGGTATAGCTGTGCCTGAACAAGATGGTTTTGGTCATGATCTTGAGGCTATGCTGAGTGCGGTGAATGCCAACACCAAAATAGTTTGCATTGCCAATCCCAATAACCCTACGGGGTCGTTATTAAAAACAAATGCATTACAAGCTTTTCTTGATAAGTTGCCCAACCATCTGGTGGTGGTTTTGGATGAAGCCTATTATGAATATGTGGCAGATGACATTGAAGACAGCATACATGCATTAACTCATCCAGGATTGATTGTCTCGCGCACTTTTTCTAAGGCATACGGTTTGGCGGGTTGTCGTATTGGTTATGTTGTTGCGCATGAGGGACTTTTATCGGTGGTCAACCGTTTTCGTGAACCTTTTAACGTGAATATGTTGGCCCAACAAGCAGCCATAGGTGCTTTGGCTGATAAAGCTTGGGTTTTGGATAAGGTTAAGCAGTGCAAAGAAGAGCGTATACGTTTGGAAGCGGCTTTAGAGAGTTTGGGTTGCTTGGCAGCGAAGAGTTATGGTAATTTTGTTTTGTTGAAACATACAAAAAGCTTGGTGTTAGTGAAGGAATTGGAAGAAAAAGGTGTGATTGTGCGTCCGTTAAGTCCTTATGGTATGCCTGATATTTTAAGGGTGTCTGTAGGCACGGTATCCGAAAACAATGCTTTTTTGAAAGCATTTAATGAAGTGCTGTTATGATTCAAACCTTAGCAGTGATTGGTGTGGGTTTGATTGGTGGTTCTCTAGCTTTAGCACTGAAAGAAAAAGGTGTGGTTGCCAAGATTATTGGCGTGGGGCGCAGTGAAACGAATCTGAAATTGGCTCAATCTTTGGGCATTGTAGATGAATGGACCACTTCGTTGGTTGATGCAGTGCAAGATGCAGATGTGGTGATATTGGCCGTACCTATGGGTGCATATGCTGAAATATTTGCTGAAATTGCACCGGTATTAAAAGAGGGTGCTATTGTTAGTGATGCAGGAAGCACCAAACAACATGCCTTGAAAGCAGCGCAAAAACATTTGCCCAAAAGCGTTCATTTTGTTGCAGCACATCCCTTGGCAGGCACGGAGAAATCTGGGGCAGACGCCGCTTTTAAAACGCTTTATCAAGGTCACCTCTGTATTATTACACCCACTGAAGAAACAAATGCACAAGCACTGCTTGTGATTGAAAAGATGTGGCAGAATGCGGGTGCACAAATCATGCGTATGGCTGCCGCTGAACATGATGCATTATTGGCGGCCGTTAGCCATCTGCCCCATTTGGCTGCCTTTGCGCTTGTAAATGCAGTGCAGGAACAAAAAACAGATACATTTAATCCTTTTGCGTTTGCAGCAGGTGGGTTTCGCGATTTCACACGTATTGCATCATCTTCACCAATTATGTGGCGCGATATTGCATTGGCCAATAGTGAAGCTTTGGTATCACAAATTGATAGATTTCAAGATGAACTTCAGGTGCTTAAACAAGCTTTGATTGCAGGTGATGCAAACAAGCTGGAGCAAAGTTTTTCATCAGCTAAAACAGCAAGGGATGCATGGCTGATAAGCCATGGGAAGGGAGAATAGTTTGGATATTGGCGGCACTTTGATTGCCGGGCCTGCAAAGGGCCCGTTGAAAGGTAATATTACGGTTCCTGGCGACAAATCGATGTCACACCGTTCGATTATGTTGGCGGCACTTGCAGATGGTGTGACAAAAATCGAAGGCTTTTTGCCTGGTGATGACAACTTTGCAACAGCCGCGATGTTTGAAGCCATGGGTGCAAAAGTCACTTGGTTGAATGATGAGAAAACGGCATTAACTGTTGAAGGTGTGGGTTTGTTTGGCTTGAAAGAGCCTGAAAATGTGCTGGATGCAGGTAATTCTGGTACGGCAGCACGTTTGATTACGGGTATTTTAGCAGGTCAAGATTTTCATAGTGTGTTGGTGGGTGATGCTTCATTGCATACGCGACCAATGCAACGCGTTGCCGACCCTGTTCGCCTTATGGGTGCTGAAATTGATGGTCGCGAGGGTGGAAACAAAATGCCGCTGGCGATTCGAGGCAAAAAACTCAAAGCGATTGATTTTGTCTCACCTGTTGCCAGTGCCCAGGTGAAATCATGTGTATTGCTGGCTGCTTTGTTTGCCGATGGTGAAACAACAGTGACAGAGCCCAAGGCAACACGCGACCATACTGAACGTATGTTGCCATTATTTGGCCAAGCTGTTGAACGTATAGATGCATTGTCTGTGCGTTTAAAGCCGTGTGGCAAATTAAGCGCGCCAAAAGAGACCATTCAAATCCCTGCTGACCCATCATCGGCAACCTTTTTTGCTGTGGCGGCATCGTTGGTTGAAGGTTCGGATGTGGTTTTAAATCGTATTGGCATTAACCCTAGACGTGATGGCTGGCGGCGGGTGATGGCAGATATGCAAGCGGATTTAATTTTAGAGAACGAAGGCAAGGTGGGAGCCGAGCCGGTGGCAGACATTCGGGTGCAAGCTACCACATTGGCGGGTATGAAAGTAAACCCACAGGACATTCCTGATGCCATCGATGAATTTCCAGTGCTGTTTGTTGCCGCGGCCTTATCTGAGGGCACTTTTATTTTAGATGAAGCTGAAGAGTTGCGAGTGAAAGAATCTGATCGTATTGCCACTATGGTTGCAGCCTTACAAGCTTGTGGTGCAGATATTGAAGAGAAGCCTGATGGGGCAGTGATTCACGGTAAAAAAAGCCTTAAAGGCGGGGTGACCGTGGATGCACATGGCGATCATCGCATTGCCATGGCCATGGCTGTTGCAGCACAAAAAGCTGACGCTGAAATCAGAATTGAAAATGCAGCAGCGATTGCCACATCATTCCCAAGCTTTGTTGAGTTGGCGCAGCGCATTGGTATGAATGTGCGCTGGGAAACATCATGAGTCGTTGGTTGGTGACAGCGGGGTTGCAGCTTGCCATTGATGGGCCTTCTGGCTCTGGCAAAGGCACGATTGCAAAATTGATGGGTGAGGAATTATGTTTGCCTGTCTTGGATACAGGGCTGTTGTATCGTTTTATTGGTTGGCGTGCTGATGAGGCAGGTTTAACGTTGGATGATGAACAGGCTGTATTACAAATTCTACCAACAATGATTTCTACGATGGCTTGGAAAGCCCAAGGCATCTTTTTTGAGCAAAAGGATTGCACTTCGCTGTTGCGTAGTGAGAGTGCCGGTTCGCGTGCATCCAAAGTGGCTGCGATGCCACAGGTTCGGGAAGCTTTATTGGATGTTCAACGTGAACTTGCTAGGCTTGGTTGTGTGATGGATGGTCGCGATATTGGTACTGTTGTATTGCCCGAAGCACAAGCGAAATTTTATTTGACTGCATCACAACGTGAGCGTGCACGAAGACGCTGGAGTCAGCTGAAAGAGCAGGGCAAAAATGCAGACCTTGAGCGCATTGCTGCAGAGTTGAAAGACCGTGATGCAAGGGATATGGATAGGGATTGTGCGCCTTTAGAAAAGGCGAAAGATGCAGTACATGTTGACTCAACCATCATGCGTATGGATGATGTTGTGGAACGCATTTTAAATGTTTTAGAACGAAGAAAACTGATAACGAAGAAACTATGAGTGAGATAAAAATGAACACTGAAGCCAAACTTGATGATACTATTGAACAAGAAGTTCAATCCATTGTTGCAAATGAAGAAGAATCATTTGCCGATTTATTTGAGGCTTCGTTAGAAGAGCAGCCCAAACTTGCACGCGGTGAATATGTGACGGGTGTCGTGGTCGCTATTGATGCAGAAAACGTCACAGTTGATTTAAAAGGCAACAGTGAAGGCATTATTAAAGCTTCTGAATTTGAAGCGATTGGTGCAAGCATACCCGCCCTTGGCGATGAAATATCCGCTTTGATGACGGGTAAAGGTCGTTTGGGTGTTGAGCTATCAGTTTTGCAAGCGCAGCGTCGTAAAATCATGGATGAAGTCAGTGCGGCTAAGGAAGCTGGTCAAACAGTATCAGGTAAAGTTGTGCGCGAAGTCAAAGGTGGTTTCCGCGTTGATTTGGGCGGATTAGAAGCATTTTTACCACGTTCAGAAGCAGATACTGGGTTTGTAAACGCAAGCGATTTATTGGATAAAACCTTTGATATGGCCATCATAGAAGTTCAGCAACGCCCTGAAAATGTTGTGGTTTCACGCAAGCAACCGCTAGCTGAGCAAGAAGCTGTTTTGCGCGGCGAATTCTTTGCTAATCATGAGCTTGGAAAAAAAGTTGTGGGCACAGTAAAACGCTTAACTAATTTTGGCGCATTTGTTGATTTAGGTGGCATTGATGCCTTACTGCATGTGTCTGATATTGCTTGGAAGCACATTGATAACCCAGCTGAAATGTTGTCCACAGGACAAAAAGTAACAGCAGAAATTATCAAGCTTGATGCAGGTACAGGCAAAGTTTCAATTTCTATGAAGAATTTGATCGAAGATCCTTGGAAGTCTGTGGCCCAAACGTATGAAGCGGGCATGCAAGTTACAGGTACAGTGCGTAAGTTGATTAAAGTTGGTGCGATTGTTGAGCTTGAGCCAGGTGTGGATGGTTTGATTCACCGTTCGGAAATGAGCTGGACACGCAAAGATATAGATCCTGCTAAGATGCTTGCTGAGGGTGATGTGGTTGACGTTGCGGTGATTGATTTTGACGCCAAAGAACGCCGCTTACGCTTGAGCTTAAAAGCTGTGAGTGAAAACCCTTGGCAGGTTTGGATGAGTGAACATCCTGCTGGCGCAAAAATTACAGGTAAAATTAAAAATATCAGTGAATTTGGTTTCTTTATCGGATTAACAGAAGAGTTGGATGGTTTGGTGCATATTGGTAATTTGTCTTGGGATGTTCAAGGTGATGAAGCCATCAAAGCTTATAGCAAAGGGCAAGAGATTGAATGCGTAGTGATTGGTGTCGATGTTGAGCGTCAACGTATTGCTCTGGGTATCAAACAATTAACAGCAAATCCTTTTGATACCTTCATCAATGCAGCTAAGCGTGGCACAGCTGTAAATGGTAAGGTTGTTGAAGTATTGCCTAATGCATATTTGATTGAAGTGGCAGAAGGCATTGTGGCTCGTCTTGCACAACGCGAAATGCCGCGTGAGCAAGCAGCATTAAAAGTAGGCGATGTTGTAGAAGCTAAAATTACTGATGTTGACCGTCGTCGTCAGCGTGTTGAGTTGTCAGTTCGTCAATTGTTACAGGATGAAGAGCGTAATTCTATCCGTGATTATGAGCGCCAAGTGAAACAAGATGAAGCACCGTCTGCCTTGGCACTTGAATTGCAACGTAAATTTTTGAACAAATAATAAAGCAAAGTTCTTGCCTTTTATTATTGGTTACACTACTTTGATACATGTTTTTTGTTATAGAGAGGGGTGGAAAGTATGACTAAGTCGGAACTTATTGATGCGGTAGCAGCTGCCAATAATGATATAACGCGTCGTGAAGCTGAGGTTGTGGTGGGCACTGTGTTTTCAGCGATTTCTGAAGAGTTGGCAGATGGTGGTCGTGTTGAGTTGCGCGGTTTTGGTAGCTTTAGTATCAAAAAACGTGATGCACGCACGGGCCGTAATCCAAAAACAGGCGAATCTGTTTTTGTGCCATCGAAAGTGGTTCCTCATTTCAAGCCAGGTAAAGAACTGCGCGAACGCGTTGATAAATAATTATTCTTACCTAGAGGTTAAAAATGAACTGGCTTAATGTTACAATAAGTGTTGTGCTTGCAGTTTTTGCAATCACATTTGCTTTAGAAAATACGATGTCAGTGCATTTATCTTTTGTAGGCCTATCTACGGATGATGCCCCTTTATTCATCCCTATTTTTACAGCGTTTATTTTTGGTTTTGTCAGTGGTGTTTTGGCATTAAGTTTTTCTCGTCGTAAACATAAAAAAGAAATCAAATACTTGCGGAAAGAAAATGAGTTGTTGCACGAAGAAGTTGAAAACTTAAGAAATATACCGCTTCAAGATGACCTATGAGCACATTTATTGTCGCTTTGTTGGTTGTTGCAGTAGTGCTTGCGATAACCTTACTTTGGAAAAATAGAGAAGACTTTTCTGAAGGTTCGTTGGAACCTGAACCTGAAGATACACGTGTTCCCCCTTTGCTTCGTGGCATTAATTATCTTTTATCGGATAAACCCGATCAAGCACTGCAAGAGATGGTACAAGTCGCTAAAATTCGTTCTGAATCTGCGGAAGTATATATGGCCTTGGGCGAAATGTTTCGATCGCAAGGTGAGTATGGCAGAGCTGTTCGTATTCATCAAAATATTTTGGCGCGTCCTGAAATCGCCGCAGATTTACATTTTCAGGCATATGTTTCTCTTGGGCAAGACTTTCAAGCAGGAGGTCTTCTGGATAGGGCTTTAAAACATTATGCGAAAGCTTTGGCTATTCGCCCCGAACATTTGCCCTCATTGTATGCTTGTTTACGCATTCGCGAGCAAAGCCATGAATGGGATGAAGCAGAATGGCTGGTGAGTCGCTTAGAACAAATTGAAAACACATCTTATCATGAACATCGGGCATATCTGAAAGCGGAAATGGCTAAATCTGCCTTAGAACATGGTGAGCTAGCCTTATGTGAAAGCCTTTCCCTAGAAGGATTAAAATTATCTGCCAATTGCACACATGCGCATCTGTTACGCATTATCCTGCTCATTCGCGAAACAAAATATGATGATGCCCTAGCGCAAGCCACGTTGTTTTTACAACAAGTGAAGATGGAGCATCATGCATTGTTGCCCGAAACAATGATGGCCAATGATACATTTTATCAAGAACATGGTGAGACATTTTTGTTTGAGGCTTGGAAACAACGCCATGATGTTGAAGTGGGCGTACGTTGGGTTGAAAACCTTGCAAAAATTTACGGCATTGAAACGGCAAAAATTTTAAAAGATAAACTGGCACTTAAAGATTTAAGTTTAAGGCATGAGCTTAGGCTTGCAGCATTGGATGAGGTGGATACAAATCTGGTGAAACAAGCGAAATACTGGCGTTTAAGTATGAAGTTATTTGCTTGTAAACATTGTGGTGTCCAAGTTCATGATGTGCGCTGGCATTGCCCTAAATGCAACCGTTGGGGCAGCATGGAGCCTATGCAAAGTTCACAAGTATTTGAGGAAGAGCAGCATGTACAATAGCAGTATGAAAGACAGGGTGATGGTAGCTTTGGATGTGGATGGCGCTGATGCTGCTTTAGCCATGCGTGATCAATTGCTGGATACAGTGGGTTGGTTAAAGGTGGGGTTGCGTTTGTTTGTTGCAGAAGGGCCAGCGCTGATTACACAGTTGCGCCAATCGCATCGGATATTTTTAGATTTAAAATTTCACGATATCCCAAACACTGTAGCGCAAGCGATTGAAAGTGCAGGTGGTTTGGGTGTACAGATGGTTAATGTGCATGCAGGTGGTGGTTTGCCTATGTTGCAAGCTGCATCACAAGCGGCCAAGGCCTTTCCTGAGATGTTGTTGATTGCAGTGACTGTGCTTACCAGTGATACCATGCCAAAAGAACAAGCGCTAAAGCTGGCTTTAGAACGCGCAAAACTTGCCAAAGATGCAGGTTTGCATGGTGTGGTTTGTAGTGTGCATGAAGCGCAACATATTAAAGATGTTTGTGGCTCTGATTTCATCACAGTAACACCAGGGATTCGCTGGGGAAATCAAGACACACAAGATCAAAATCGTATTGCAGACCCTAAAATGGCAATTGAGCAAGGCTCTGATTATTTGGTGATTGGACGACCTATTTTACAAGCAGCCAGTCCCGCAGAAGCTGCAAAAGAAGCTGTAGCGATGATGGTTGAAGCTAGGCAAGCCACCGCATGAATATTGCTGTTTTATTGCTTGCAGCAGGCAGTGGCAAACGCTTTGGCAGCAATATCCCTAAACAATACCTTGATGTTGCAGGCCAACCTTTATTGATTCACACATTACACAGCTTGGCCGCTGAACCACGCATCAAGATGGTTTTGCCAGTGATTGCTGAAGGTGATAGTTGGTTTTCAGCTATTGTGGCCAAGCAGACATGGCCATTTGAACTATTAAAACCCGTGGTTGGTGGTTCAGAACGTTCCATTTCTATGCAACGCGGCCTAACCGCCTTACCTGAAAACATCGATATGGTAGCAGTCCATGATGCTGCACGCGCGCTGCCTTCTCAAGCTTTGCTTAAAGATGTTTTGGATGTTGCTTTGTTGCACGGTGCAGCTGTGCCGAGTTTGCCCGTCTTTGATACCATCAAACGGGTTAACAAAAGTGGCAAAGTGATGGAAACACCAAACCGCAGCAGCTTGGTTGCTGTACAAACACCGCAAGTTGCAAGGCGCGATTGGTTTAAATCAGCCTTAGAGAAAGAAAAGTTGCGCTTACACTTACACACTGATGACGCATCTGTATTAGAAGCGGCAGGTTATCCTGTCTACATTTCCAAAGGTGATATCGATAATCGAAAAATCACTACACCAGATGATATGCTTTGGTTACAAGAGAAACTTGCAGGCGCTTTGATTTCATGAAGCTACGTATAGGCCAAGGTTTTGATGTGCATGCTTTTGCACAAAATCGTAAACTTATACTTGGTGGCGTTGATATCCCTTACCATCTTGGTTTAGCAGGGCACTCGGATGCGGATGTTTTGATTCATGCCATTTGTGATGCTTTGCTTGGTGCAGCTAGTTTGGGTGATATTGGTTTCCATTTTCCCGATACGGATCCAGCCTTAAAAGGTGTGGATAGTACGGTTTTATTGGCAAGTGTGCATGAAAGCATTCAAAAACTTGGCTTTTCTATCGGTAATATCGATGCGACGGTGATTGCCCAACAACCCAAACTTGCAGCATTTATTCAACCCATGCGCCAACGGCTTGCCCAAGTCTTGGCCATAGCTATAGAAGATATTAATATCAAAGCAACCACAACAGAAAAGCTTGGTTTTACAGGGCGTGGTGAAGGCATTGCAGCCCAAGCTGTGGTGTTGTTATCAAAAGCTGCATGAGAGTCAGTTTAAGGCAAAAAATCATAAGTGTTTGTGATACCAAGATTGAAAAGAAAGGTGAAGATGTTGGCTTGTCTTTTTATGCTTTTTTTGCCAATAAAAATGATGATCCAGAGCAGCTTATGGAAGCTGCCCATTGGTGGATTATGCGACACAAATTAAATCATTTCGAAAAAGCTGTAAAAATCAAAAAAATGGTTGAGCAGTTAGGTTAACTTTGAGCACGAGCTCAAAAGGGTGGCTGTAACTGAAAAGAAAAGCCACGCCTTTTAAGTCTGATTTATTTGCTTTGAAACGTCTTAAAACTTGTAAGCGGTGTTAAGAGAGAAGGCAGTTGCACGCATTGAATATTGAGCATACTCCAAACCAAAATTAAGGTTGGGGAAAAACTCATAAGTTGCACCAAAACCATAAGTGAAGCTCAAATCAGTGACTGAGCTGCTTGCCGTTAAAACCTTTTCAGATATTTTGGCTACAGTGAAACCTGCTAAGCCATACACATTCACACCATTTTGTAATTGAATGCTATTCTTTAATAACCCAGAGAGTAGGAAATCAAAATTAGCTTCGAGATTTCCTTTTTTTGCGGCTGTTGATTTGCCTAGTCTAAAGAGGGCGAAGCTATCAAAATCACCCATCATCATTTCAAGATCTTTTTGTACACTAAGGTAATAAAGTGCACCTGAACTATTAAGATTCATATCAACAGCGGCAATGCCAACACCAATTTGTGTGTTCTCAAGCGCCTCAGGAGATGTGAAGTCGTTAGCTTGTGCGCTGCTTTGAGCAAGCTGGCCGAGTAAAAAGGCGGAAAAAGCTAGAGAAAGAATTTTTTTCATGAAAGGCTCCAATGGGGTTTAGTTTAATATTTTTTAAGTGCGCAACGTTAGCACACTTTTGTGACACTGGTCACACTTATTCGGGCTAGGCCTTTAGCTTTAATGCTTGGAACACTTCATCAGCATGAAAGGATGAGCGAACAAGCGGGCCAGATGCGACCATACCAAACCCTTTCTTTTCAGCGATGTATTTCAAATCATCAAATTCTTCAGGTGTCCAATACTTCATCACAGGATGATGTGCCTCACTTGGGCGCAGGTATTGCCCCATGGTGAGGATGTCGATATTGGCTTCGCGCATATCATCAAGCACTTGCAATACTTCGTCCCGTGATTCACCCAAACCCAGCATAATACCTGATTTGGTGACAACAGTAGGGTCAACTTCTTTGGCCCGTTGTAATAAGCGTAGCGATGTAAAATAACGCGCTCCCGGCCGAACAGAGCGGTATAAACGGGGCACGGTTTCTAGGTTGTGGTTAAAAATATCAGGCCGAGCATCCATGATGGTATTCAAACAGCTATCTGGCTTACGTTGAAAATCAGGTGTTAAGATTTCAATGGTCACTTCAGGTTGTCTTGCTCTGAGTTCACGTATAACTGTTGCATAATGCCCAGCCCCACCGTCTTTTAAGTCGTCGCGATCGACTGATGTAATCACCACATGATTTAAACCAATTTCAGCCACGGCTTTGGCAAGATTGATGGCCTCTTGTGGGTCGACTGTATCAGGTTTTCCTGTTGCAACATCGCAAAAAGCACATGTTCGCGTGCAAACTTTGCCAAGAATCATAAAGGTTGCAGAACCTTGTTTCCAGCAGCTACCAATATTAGGGCATGAGGCTTCTTCACATACGGTATTGAGATTGAGTTCGCGCATCATTTTACTGATATTTTGATATTCTTTAGACATCGGCGCACGAACTTTTAACCATTTGGGTTTACCAATCATAGGTTGTTCTTGTTGTGTGCTTGAGCCTACAACTTGGATCGGAATAACTTTTCTACTCATGTTGTTTGTTCATCCTTTTTTTGCTCTTCAATGTCAGGGCCAAGTAAGATGGCAATCCATGTTGTTTCGGGTTTGGCTTCACAGGCCAGTTTTACAATCATGGTTAACGGCACAGATAATAACATGCCAACAGGCCCCAATATCCAGCCCCAAACAACCAAAGATAAAAAGACAACCAATGTTGATAAACCAACACCTTTACCCATAAACCTAGGCTCAATAACATTGCCCATGATGAGATTAACAATGATATAACCTAAGGCTGAATATGCAGCGCTCTCTAAACCCAGCTGTACGGTGGCTAACATCACCGCAGGCACTGCGGCAATAATAGAACCGATGTTGGGCACAAAGTTAAATAAAAATGCTATCAAACCCCATAAAACAGGATAATCCACGCCCAAGATACTTAACCAAAGGGTGATGAATAAACCTGTTGCAATACTCACCAAACTTTTGATCACCAAATAGCTATGCACTGTTTTTAAAAAACGCGAAAAAGCTTTGGTGGAGGGTGCATGACCATCCATGACCTTCCATTTGTGGGGTAGGGCTACGGCTTCAAAGAGTAAGAAGATAACAATTAAAATAATTAAAAAGGCGTTGGTAAGTGCATTGCCAAGGCTGCTGAGCAAGTTGCCCACCATTTTCATCACTGCAGAGGGATCAAATGTTTCTAAAATGCTGCCTTTGGGAATATCAAAACCCAAACCTGACAACCATTGTAATAATTGTGCATTTTGGCCTTGGATACGGCTTTGGTAAGCATTTAGATTTTGTGAAAAATCAGCAATGGCTGAACCTGCAAAGAGTGAAACCAATAAACCAAGGCAAACAACTAAACCTGTGACCATAAAAACAGCAGCAGTGACATTAATCCCTTTATTCAAAAGAAAATAAAGCGGTGGCAAACAAATGATGGCCACAAATGCAGATAATAGCAGCGGCACCATCAGTGGTGCAGCCAACTTGAGCCCTGCAATGATAATGATAATGCAGGCTGTGATGAGCAGGATATGTTCGCCGCGACTTACTGAAGTGGGTGTTTTCATATTATTGATAATCTTGCAAACGTGGGTCGTCTAAGGCCAATTCATTTTCGCCACTGGCAAAAGATAGTTTTAACCAGGGCATACATCCTTCACATTCGGTGCCTGCGCCAGCTTGCATGGCAGCTTCAAGTGAGCCAAGTTCTTTCAGTTGGGCGAATGTTTTGTGCATACATTCGCAACGGTTCACGATGTCATCTCTCATGATTTTTCTCCTTTACT
>JAJFLD010000144.1 GCA_021772875.1 Ghiorsea sp.
TAACAGCGCACCTATCATGCTAAAACCATAATAGTTCCCAAGCCGTGAACCGGCCATGTAATAAGCAAAAAATGGCAAAGCACCATAATAAAACACCACGCCACGCACTACGCTGGGGTGAAAGATAAGTAACACAAAATAAAGCATCATGATAGAAAGTATAAAAATGGATGCATTTAATGGGTTCAGAATTTCTCGTTTTACGGCAATACCTATAAAAGCAAAGACAAAGGCGGCTACAATATCAAGAACAACAAATACGGGTTCCCCACCCATAATCACATTGATAAAAAAGAAAAATATAAAAATAACTGCACATGCAAGCGACAACGGATAAACACGTTTTCTAAAGTTTGCAATCAGTAAATCGCGGTATTCTTTAGACATAGGTAGCTGATTAACAAACTGCATATTTACACCTTTTATTCCTTCAGACGTTCCTCTCAAACATGACTTTAAGCAAGCCTTGAAACCTTCTTCGTGTTATCAAAGCGCGTAAAACTCACCCTTACATACTCGCGATACGCCACCAGCAAGAAAAATATTATCTTCTCGTTGGCATACCATCACTTCACCACCGGGCATATGAATCTTTAATGCCGCCGCTGATCCAGTTTTTTGCCAAACCGCTACAGCCGTTGCACAAGCCCCTGAACCACAAGCCAAGGTTTCACCTACACCTCGCTCAATGATTTTAATGCTCACATCTTGGTCATTATAATTTAAAATAATTTCCACATTCCGTTCAGGGCAAGCCGCTGCCCCATCAAAATAGACGCGGTGTAAATTACCCATATCAACATCTGTGTAATTTTCATGCACGGCTTCAATCACTGCTTGGCCCATTTGAACACCAATACCATGCACAGTTTTCTTAGCCCTTACCACACGGTCGGCCAAAGCTATGCTTACACTATCTTGCTTCAATTTTTGCATGAGCAAGTCGGCAACACAACGCAAACCATTTCCGCAATTGGCGGCTTGCGAGCCATCAGCATTATAGATTAACATCAAAACATCTGCCTCTTTGCTGTGTTGCAACACCAGCAATTGATCGCAACCAATACCGAAGTGTCTATCACATATGTTTTGGATAAAGTCTTGTGTCAGTGCAGGTAAATCATCCACCAAACCATCTAAAATCACAAAGTCATTGCCTTGCGCCTGCATTTTTACAAAGGGAAGATTCAAGCTTGGTGGTGCTCCACTTCAATGGTGGTATACACGCCACCACGCACATTAAAAATGGCTGTCACTTTCAAATAACGCGGATTCATCACCGCAACCAAATCTGAGGTAATCATATTGGTCACTTGCTCATGAAAATGCCCTTCATCACGAAAGCTCCAATAATAAAGTTTGAGTGATTTCAGCTCTACACACAATTCATCGGGGATATAATCAAGTTTGATTTCTGCAAAATCGGGTTGGCCTGTTTTAGGGCATAGGCAAGTAAATTCAGGCGAATCAATTTTGATATGATAATCGCGTTCTGGATTGGGATTGGGAAACACTTCCAACACTTTTGTTGGCTCTGCTGTAGGTTTGTCACCAAGTTGGGTTAACATCTTATACCTCGAAGGTTTTTAGAATTTCAATATAAATGGCTGTTAGTGTATCCAGCTCATGGGTTGCTACTTGTTCATTAACCTGATGAATCGTGGAATTGGTTAAGCCCAGTTCGGCAACTGCCACACCCGCTGCGGCAAAGAATCGGCCATCCGATGTACCGCCACCTGTATCACGATTGGTATGTATGTCTGTAATACCATGAATGGCATCACAAACCGTGTCCAAGAGCTTACCATCTGGGGTTGAAAAGGCTGTCGCAACATGATCAAAGTCCACGCTGACATCTACACCATGACACGCGTCATGAATCATATCTTGAATTTGAGCAAAAGAATTCTGGGGATTATAACGAATGTCTAAAAAACCAGAAGCAGTTCCAGGAATGACATTGCTGGCACCTGTTCCTGCATTAAAATTGGTAATTTGACATGAGGTTGCAGGAAATCCATCGGCGGCTTCTCCCCAATCCAAGCTTGCGATTTTTGTTAACACGGGTGCTGCACCATGGATAGCATTGTCCGCATCTCCTGGATAAGCTGAATGACCTTGTTTACCTTGAAAAGTCAAACGCACTTGCACCACACCACGTCTACCGCGACGAATCGTGTCACCCACCAACTTCGCACTTGAGGGTTCGCCCACAATCACTGCATCGGGTAATTTATTTTGTGCTTGCAAATATTCAACGATGCGAATCGTACCATCAATGGAATCACCTTCTTCATCGGAAGTGATTAAAATTTGTAATGTTGGCAAAGGTTCAAACTCAGCACAAAGTTGCATCACTGCTGCAAGCCAGCAAGCAATCCCACCTTTCATATCTTGCGCACCACGGCCATGCAAAATACCATCTTCGACCACGGCTTCAAAGGGTGGATACAACCAAGATTCAATTGGCCCAGTGGGTACAACATCCGTGTGTCCTGCAAAGGCAAGCACACCCTCTCTCTCACCCATACGTGTATAAATGGAATTGGTAATTCCATTCACATCCACAGCTGTGTGCACAAAACCAAGTGGTGCCAATAGCTTAGCTATATAGGTCTGGCAACCTGCATCTTCAGGTGTTGGTGATTCGCGGCGAATCAGCTTAATCGCTAAATTTAACGCGCATGACATGTTTTCTTGCTGTGTTTTCATCCGTAACAAACCTTTATCATGCGCGTTGTGGTATTAATAACTTTTTGTAAATTCCGTTTTGTGGCATTTGGGGCAAGGAGGGATGCGTCCTGTTTTTTTGAAATTCATTTCATTATGACAATGGTTACACACCAGCTTACCAGCGCTGGTAATTTCACCTGATTTACAAGCCAATGCACCATCAGCTTTATCGGCAAAACCAGACAGTGCAACACCTGTTTTATGCAGTAATTTCGACATGGATGATAAAGCACCAACACCCAAACGCGATGGATTAAGCCTTTCTTTGGCACCCTTTTTCATTTCTTGGGTGATACGCGAAAAATCATGCTCAAGGAAACCTTTAAGTTTTTGTCCTTGTTCTTCCGTGAACTTACCTGCTGCAGTTAATTGCTTACGCGCTTTTTCCATAGCTTTTTTAGCAAATTCAGATGTTTTTTCTGCGCCAGCCTCAAATTCCTCATGAAATTTATCAGCCAAAGCATCATATTGCGCCGCGCCCACATCAAAAAGAGCTGCATCATCCATATGCTCAATCACTGCATCACCAAACTCAGATGTTGAAAGTTTTACTGCATCTTTCATCAAACGCTCGAAATC
>JAJFLD010000145.1 GCA_021772875.1 Ghiorsea sp.
CATTGCTGGCACAGCGATTAGCCAAGTTACAAAAGAAGAAGAAAACCACTGCATCATTGAAGCAGAAGGGCTGCGCAGTAATATTCCAGAATTGGCTGCGGCATCCACAGCTGGAGGTTTTCTCAATTTTGTGCCTAATCAAGATGGTATTCTGCGCTTTACACCATTATTGATTCATTATGAACATAGCTATTTACCATCCTTGGGGCTTGCTGCGGTGCAGCGCTTTAACGATGACGCGCCGCTTTCTGCAAAAATTCGCACAGCCTGCACGGAAATTAAACTTGGCGAACATCATTATATTGCAGACCAATCAGGTATGGCATGGATTAATTATTATGGCGACAAATCATCTGTGCCCATGATTCGAGCATCGGATGTGCTGCATGGCAATGTCGCCAAAGAAGCATTGCAAGGGAAATTGGTGTTTTTAGGTGTAACGTCATCGGGTATGCATGATCTTCATGCCACGCCTTATGAAGCTATGATGCCTGGTGTCGAAGTGCATGCACAACTGGCACTAAACCTATTAAATGATGATTTGATTTACCGTACAGATACGATTTTCTGGATTGAGTTGCTGATTATTCTTGTGATTGGGCTGGGTTATGGTTTGTGGTTTCCTATTGCGATCAAAAGAAGTTATGGCCTGATTACGTTAGTGTTTATAGGCATTTGGTTTTTTGTTGGTTATGGGTTGTTTGTACAGGGGCTTTGGCTGCATATTGTGTTGCCACTGATGCAGCTCATGTTCACGTTTGCAGCTCTTTTGGCACTTAATTTTTCTATTTCACAGTATAAAAGGCAGCAATTACGCCATACCTTTTCACAGTTTATTGATCCAAGTATTGTAGATGAAGCCATTGATAACCCTGAAAAAATAGGGCTTACTGGTGATAAACGTGAGATAAGTGTGATGTTTCTTGATGTTGCGGGGTTCACCCAGCTCTCAGAAGCATTAGACCCACATGATGTTGTGCGTTACATCAATATGTTTTTTCATGCCGCGACCCCGATTGTGTTTGAACACCATGGTTGCATCGACAGGCTCACAGGGGATGGTCTGGTTGAGCTCTTTGGCGCACCTCTACCTGATGCACAACATGCGCGACATGCCTGCCAAGCGGCATTGGCAATGGAGCAGGCATTGGATGCTATTCGTGAACATTTTGATGAAGGTGGACATCAATTGCACGTGCGCATTGGCATCAATACAGGGGAAATGGTTGTGGGTAATGTTGGTTCGATTCAACGCTTGCATTACACCTTTATGGGCGATTCAGGCAATGCTGCAGCGCGCCTAGAATCATTGAACAAACAATATGGTACCAATCGTATGATTGGGCAACGCACCTTTGAGCTTGTGAAGGATGAGTTTGTTTGTCGTGAGATTGATTGTGTGGTGTTGGTTGGCAAAAGCGAAGCTATACATGTGTATGAATTGTTGGGCGATAGCAGGCAAACAGCGCAATTTGAGCCATTGTTGACAGCCTATGCAGAAGCACTGGATTTGTATCGCGCAGGCGATTTTCTTTTGGCATCAGAGAAGTTCTCTATGTGTGCCAAGCAATTTGATGATGAGGCCAGCCGCATCATGAGTCTGCGATGTGTTCGCTTAGATAAACATCCACCAAAAGATTGGCGAGGTA
The DNA here is from genome assembly GCA_021772875.1 of Ghiorsea sp. Classification (GTDB taxonomy): domain Bacteria; phylum Pseudomonadota; class Zetaproteobacteria; order Mariprofundales; family Mariprofundaceae; genus Ghiorsea. The sequence goes on from JAJFLD010000145.1 coordinate 1,650, forward strand.
TTTGGATTGCCGAAGCCAAGTAACGTGTTACTCCCTTTTGGAGCTTCTAATCGGCCTGCTTTTGGTTTGTCTTTTCGCTTTCAATGCTTGCCAAAATGGCGGATGGCCTTCATCTTCGCTAGCCTTATTTAAATACGAATCACGGAGCATCATATGGATTTATCTTGGTTGGAGACACCTTTACTTAGCCTAGGTGATATGCAACTTAGCGTTTATAATGTGATGTTTTCAGTGATAAGTTTAATCATGGGTTTTTGGCTCTCGCGCTGGGTGAGAAGCCAATTGCTTAAACGCTTAAGCCGCGCTGTTGGGCTGGATCAAAGCACGGTGTACACCATTGCCACCTTGGCATTTTATGTCATCACGGTGCTTTCGCTATTGATGGCGGTGTCTATCCTTGGTTTTGATATCACCAATCTCGCCATTGTGGCCGGTGCGGTGTCGGTGGGCATTGGTTTTGGCTTGCAAGATATCGCCAAAAACTTTATTTCAGGTTTGTTATTGCTCTTTGACCGCAGCATCAAGGTGGGTGATTTTATTCAGCTCTCCAACTCCGATTTGCGTGGCACGGTCGAGCAAATTCGTGTGCGTTCGACCATCGTGAAAACATCCGATGATTTGGATGTGATTGTGCCGAATAGTCAGTTTTTATCGGATCAAGTGATCAACTGGACCATGTCGAGTGATTTTCTGCGTCTGCATGTGCCATTCTCTGTTGCGTATGGCAGTGATGCGCGGGCACTGGAAGCTATGGTGTTAAATCTTGCAAAAACATTACCTGATGTGGTGCAAGATGATCCGGCACATAAGACTTCGGTGTGGTTTATCGAAATGGCAGATTCGGCACTTATTTTTGAGATGTTGGTGTGGATTAAAGGTAATCATGTTTTAAATTCACGACGCAAAAAAAGTGAATACACCTTTGCTCTTTATGAGGCGCTACGTCGCGAGGGCTTCGAAATACCATTCCCTCAACGTGATTTGCATATCAAAAGTGTGGCTCAAGGGGTTAAGCTTTAGGAAAAACACCAAACACGGGTAAAAATGAGAACAACAAACGCCTACCCTTTTTATACTTTTTGCGGTGACATATTTTAGATAACCACAAGGAAGGAAAAAATGACTGATAAATTATTACTAGGACCTTTGTTGGGTTTGGAATCCGACACAGATTATACGTTTTGTTTTTTAACAGATAGGCATGCAACATCCGCGAAAATAAAAATTGGCCATCAAAATATTGATGCAAAAAAGGTTGCAACGACATATTCAGGCATATATTGGCGTGCTGAATACGACGTGAGCAGCGATGCTTTGTCAGGTTTTGTTGCATACACCATTCTCGTCAATGATAAGCCAATGGCTGATGGTAATGGGCGTATGAACTGGAAATTTTTTATCCCTGATGCCAATGAAGAGCCTAAATTTGCCTATGCTTCTTGCAATGGCTTTTCAAATAATAACTTAAAAACATGCACGGAAAACCCATATATCTTATGGGAGAGGATGTTAGCGCTTAGTGCTGAAGAACCCTTCTCATTGCTCATACTTGGTGGCGACCAAATTTATGCAGATGCTATTTGGACGCGCATTCCAGCATTGGATACTTGGAACGATCTGGGATTAAAAGAAAAAATTAAATATAAGCCTAAGCAAGCGCTTGGAAAAAAACTGGATTGGTTTTACGAAAAACTTTATCTTGAACAATGGAACAAACCATCAGTTTCTCTGGCGCTGGCGACTATCCCCAACATCATGATGTGGGATGATCATGATATCATAGATGGCTGGGGAAGTTATCCAGAGGCATTGCAAACATGTGATGTTTACAAAGAAATTTATAAATATGCATCCAAATACTTTCAATTGTTTCAAATACGATCAGCAGACAACAAAACGTTGTTAGCACCCAAGCATAGCGAAACCCATTTTTCGTTTGGTTTAAGCTTTCGCAAAACAAATATTCTTGCATTAGATAACCGATCTCAGCGAAGCTTGAAGACTGTCATGGACAATCAACATTGGCATGATGTTAAACAACATTTGGAGAGTGTGAAAAAAGGAAGCCTCTTGATTTTATCCGCCATTCCTGTGGTTTATAGAGATTTTTCTTTTTCAGAAGCAAGTGTTGATTTTACACCTTGGGAAGAAGAGCTAACAGACGATCTTAAAGATCATTGGCGAGCCAAGGAACATCAAGGCGAAAGAGCTAAGTTTTTAATGTGTATGTTACAAAATGCAGCGGTAAGAAAATCGAAAACAGTCATACTTTCAGGTGATGTTCATTTAGGTTGTATGGGAGTGGTTCAAGAAAGCAAACGTGACCAAACAACAAACATCCATCAAATTGTCTCATCAGGGATAGTTCATCCTGCACCAAGTTTAGTGCAATGGTTAGGCATTCTAGCGATTACAAATGATAGAACAGAGTATCTTGATGAAAACAGGCAAATAAGAATTGATATGATCAAACCACATGGATCCGATCATTATCTGCGAACGCGTAATTTTGTGACACTGAAAGAAGGTACAGACGCAAAACTTTGGATCAATTGGATTTGCGAAAACAACGATTCCCCTGTTTATCCTTTGCAGTAGTTCTTGTTAGGTTAGGAAAAATTAAGGTCACATCATTTCACTTATTTCAAAATCTTACTTAGAGTAGTTTCATGGTATAGACTATTGTTACGGCTTAGCGATGCTTGAATCTTCTGGCACCACATATGGAAGCACAATTCATTATCTGGTTTTGCAAATGCGGATAGTTTGTTGCTGATCAAACGTGAACATGAGTTGGTTGACAAGAAAGCATGAAGAAAGGCTCCCTAGGCATCAAACTTTGGTCAGAGCGGACTGTTTGCTAACCTTATGTGGTAAGGTTTCATGTACTACTGTCTCATCAATAAAACGTATCGTTTGGTCTAATAGGATTTTCCGCTCTTTTGTAGGTTTTATGAACTGGCCTAGCATTTGTATTAATCTATTGGAGGTAACCCGCGACCACATGCCTTTAGAGTAAGCCGAAGCACTCTTTTTACATTCTTCAAAGCTCGCCTTTATTTCTGCCATATGTTGTTTTGAGATAGATGCATCTTCTTGTTGCTCTTCAATTGTTTGAACCAATACATTAATACGCTCGGTGATGACTTCAATTTCGGCAGGGGTGAAAAAACCTTCAGGGTCATCCAATGCACCTACGATATCCTCTTCAAATTTTATTCTAAGCTCTTGTAGTGGATCGACTTTTGGCGCGAGTGCGTATAAATCTTCCTTGATATAGTTGCACCATCTGCTAATGGTTCTAGGCAGGTCACCTAGTTCTGAAAGCATAAGATGTTCTCTCAATTTATACTCACCAGGAGCAAACTCAATGTCTAAACCGTGATATTTTCTTTCATTCGATGTCATTAGGAATGGTGGCGGAGTTGCAGTAAAAGTTTCTTCAATCATAGATTCGCTACATTCTAAGATATACTCCGGTTTATGCGCGAATGTTAATCGGATCAATGCCTTTCCAGTTTTAGGCAAAGTCATGATAAAATCTTGTTTTGTAAACACTGATTCATCGAGAGCTTGGGTGATGCTTTGGATAAATGAAGTTTTTAGTTGGCTCATTTCTTTTTCCCCGGCGCACATAAATTGATCGGCTATAGATTAAAATTAGTGAAGCTATTGGCTTTTAATGATTTGCCAAAACTTGTTGGTAAGTATATCGCCAGCTTTTTTCCATCGCCATCTGTACTCTTTTTAGTATAGTTCAAAGTTATCTTTAACACAAAGCCAAGCCTTTTCCAATATGAAATGAGTCTGAAATTTATATCTCGTCCATAATAAGGGGATGTTGGTACAAATGGATGAACAACGGATACAGACGGTTGCAGATGTTGTTTCATTTTTAAGCAGTACGATAGATGCTCCCATGGTTTTACATGGCAGCAAAGATGAACTTTATAGTTGGGTTGAAGAAACGCTTGTTCGATTTCGTTATTTGTTTCAGAACAAGAAAGGAAAGAGCTTTATTTTACGCTATGTTGAGCAGTTTATCGGGGTATTCTTGTCAGTAAATTACACACTTGGTTAAGCAACAGAAAGACACGGGACATGTTCGCCGCAAGCAACGCACTACTCAAGGTTTTGAAAAGAAATACATGCATGAAGATATTGTGTGACTTGCTACTGTTGATTGGGCTATGGATGGAGTATCAGGGGTACAACAACAGTCAAAGCATTTTGTGAGCGTATGTATAAATACTATGATGACCAGCGCTTTGGTAGACTTTGTAATATTTCATCATCATATCTTCCACAATCGGTAAGGGATATGATGTCATGGATACAGTGATTTTAAGCTTGAGGTTTGCTCTTGTTGTTGAGTCTGATGTGGTTTTATTGCCTTGATAGCTTGCAGCAAGGACTCACCTGA
>JAJFLD010000146.1 GCA_021772875.1 Ghiorsea sp.
CCCTTCATCTTTAACATTTCCCGCCACCAGCGCTGAAAATACACGCCGCATATTCGCTGCCAACAAATAATTGGGCTGTTCTTTATGCAAGGCTAAATTGCGTACATTTTCGTGCGTGGGTGCAAAGGGTTTCTGAAATTCATGATCAATTTTGAGTGTCCAATTAAAATAATAAGCATCACCCACTTTTTTCCTGTGTTCACGCACCTGATCAATACCAATTCGCATATGATGTGCCACTGATGCAGGGTCATTGATAATGATTTGATACTTTTGTTGCGCTTCAATACCCAGCGTTTGGGCAATAAATTGATTGATATGTTCAAAATAAGCTCTGGCAGACTCTGGCCCTGTAAACACCAAAGGAAACGGCATATCCTTATTTTCAGGGTGCAATAAAATGCCCAACAAATATAAAATCTCTTCTGCGGTGCCCACACCACCTGCAAAAACAACCACACCATGTCCTGTGCGCACAAAGGCTTCTAGCCGCTTCTCAATATCTGGCATGATGGTTAAGTTATTTACAATCGGGTTCGGTGCTTCTGCGGCAATAATGCCTGGCTCGGTGATACCCAGATAAAGACCATTTTGAATGCGTTGTTTGGCATGGGCAATGGTTGCACCTTTCATGGGCCCTTTCATTGCACCCGGGCCACAACCCGTACAAATATCTAAACCACGCAAGCCCATTTCGTAACCAAGTTTTTTTGAGAAATCATATTCATGGCGTGTAATGGCATGTCCACCCCAGCAAACCACCAGTTTGGGATTCCGAGTCAGATTCAGCACACCAGCATTACGCAAAATATAAAATACTGCATTGGTAATGCCTTCAGAGCTCTCCAAATCAATATTAGAATTATTTAAGATTTCATCATGTGTAAAAACAATATCGCGCAATACAGAAAACAAGTGTTCATGGATACCTTTTATCATCTCACCATCAACAAAAGCACTTGCAGGTGCATTGATTAATTCAAGTTTGATACCACGCTCAACTTGCCTGACATAAATCTTAAAATCTTTATATCTATCGAGCAATACACGCCCATCATCCAAATCAGCATCACAATTCAACACGGCCAATGAACAATTTCTAAACACTTCATAAAGCCCACCTGCACTACTATTAAGCAATTGTGCAACTTCCAATTTTGAAAGTAGTTCTAAACGGTCATCTGGCACGATGATGGTATCAATCACTTCATACACTTCCACTTCGGACATAACACTTCCTATACTGCTTCATTTTTATTGTCTCAACATCCAGTTTCAACAAACACTAACGTTGCATGCACTTACAAGCCAAGCATGAACTTTGCCACCACAATCTTTTTTCTTATCACACAAGCTTGGCATTTTGATGATGCTTATGCACAAAACATTTGACAGCCTCCATAATAATCACATGGTTCATCGCGTTATGTTTATCAATCCAATGACATCTTTCACTTGGCTATGGCTCTTCTGGTTGCCATCGGCTACGGATTCTTTTGTCTAACATTTACGTTTTTTCGTAATTTTTTCTCAAAGCAACCGTGGAACGTATCACGTTGTTTGCTTGTTTCTACCCACACAACCTTATGCATTTCACGTTTGCCCCCTCATTATTTATTCATGCATAAGGAGCAACACCCATGCGCAACCATATTCAAATATTTTTTAACCAACACCACAAGCAACCTGAAATTGTGATGGGATTGCTGCTTGCCGTAGGTGCTGCTATTGGTTTTTCTGCCAAGGCAATCTTTGTCAAACTTGCATACCATTATCAAGTTGATGCCATCACTTTATTGATGTTTCGCATGATGTTTGCCCTGCCATTCTTTTGCTACTTTGCCTATAACGAAGAGCGCAAAACCAGCAACCGTATCAACAACAAAACCTTTGTTATTATTGGTGTATTGGGGTTGTTGGGTTATTATCTCTCTAGCCTATTTGATTTCATTGGTTTGCAATTTGTCAGCGCTGGTTTAGAGCGCATCATTTTATTTGTTTACCCTACCATCGTCGTTGTATTATCAGCTTTCATTTTTGGCAAACCTATAGGTAGAAATTCAATTTTTGCTTTGTTGTTAAGTTATGCAGGCATTGGTTTGGCTCTGGCACATGATGTGCAATTTTCAGGCGAAAATATTTTAATGGGTGCAGCTTTTGTTTTTGCATCCACCATCACCTACGCCTTATTTCTGATTGGTAGTGGTGAAATGATTCCCAAGGTTGGTGCCAAACGATTCACAGCTTATGCCATGATTGTTTCGTGTTTTGCTGTCTTCACGCATTTTGCAGCCACGCGGGACCTACACGCTTTTGAGCAACCCATAGCAGTGTATTTTTATGGTTTGGCGATGGCTGTGTTTTCCACAGTCATTCCTGCGTTTTTATTGGCTGCCGCGATTGCACGCATTGGGGCTAGCCATACCTCTATTGTGGGTGCCCTTGGCCCTATTGCAACCATTGCCATGGCGGCTTTATTTTTAAACGAGCCCATATCAGGCTTACAAATCGCAGGTGCATTTTTGGTAATCTCTGGCATTATGATGTTGGGCAGAAAAAAGGAGGCATGAATATGTCACAAATTAAAATCTACGGTATCAAGACCTGTTTGAATCCAATCAAACAAAAGCTTTCAGATGTCATACATGCCTGTGTCGTTGAGGCGCTGCAATTTCCAGTCGATAAACGTGCACATAGGTTTTTTCCGCTGGATAAGGAGGATATGATTTACCCCAGCGGGAGAACAGATGCCTATACCATCATTGAAATCACCATGATTAAAGGGCGAAGCGTACAAGCAAAAAAACAACTTATTCGCCTGCTTTTTGACAATATTCGCGACCAAGTAGGCATAAGCCACCAAGATATTGAAATCTGCATCTACGAAAACCCAGCACATGATTGGGGCTTTCGTGGTTTACATGGTGATGAAGTTGAGCTGAACTATAAAATCAATGTGTAAGCTTTGTTGATCACACCCGACTTATGCGCATCAAAGCTAGAGGAGAAAACATGTCTCGCATTATTGTTGCGCTTTTTTTATGGCTGCTTACTGCCCCCTCATGGGCCAAGGCAGAGCTTATAGTCCAACCCATTGGTCAATTCTCAGCGGGTACACTTCATGGTTGGCAAGAAAAAAAGTTCAAGGGTTTTACCCAATATGATTTTGTTTTTGATGATAACATCCAAAAAAAGGTACTCAAAGCAACAAGCCAAGCAGGCGCATCAGGATTGTTCTTTGAATCTAAAATCGACTTGGCTGCAACACCTTGGCTCAATTGGTCTTGGCGAACTGATTCACTGTTAAAAGGCATCAATGAAAATGAAAAAAATGGTGATGATTTTACAGCGCGCATTTATGTGGTCATTGATGGTGGTTTTTTCTTTTGGAAAACCCTTGCCCTCAACTATGTATGGTCGTCTTCGCATCAGCAAGGTGAAAAGTGGGATAATCCATACACAGCCAATGCTACCATGTTTGCTGTGGCCTCGGGTGCTCAAGAGCTTGGGCGTTGGCAGCAATACAAACGGAATGTACGAGATGATTTACGCACCTTGGTTGGCAAAGACATGCGTTATATTGATGCTATCGCCATCATGACCGACACAGACAACAGTGGCTTGCAAGCAACAACTTATTTTGGTGACATTACATTCACCTCTGATTGACTTGCATCTCCAATAAAGACAGCTTTATCCTAGAATCAGGTAACTTAAAAAAATGAACACCAATAAAAAACACTGGAGAATTTTGCATGTTAAAGGGTAAACGCGTTATTGTCGTGGGTGGTAGCTCAGGCATTGGCTTACAAATTAGCCGTGAGCTGCTTGCTTCTGGTGCCAAAGTGGTGGTTGCATCGCGTTCTCCCAAAAAACTTGCTTTAGCTAAAGAAAACTTAAACGATTCAGCCATAACCCTTTCTCTTGATGCAAGTGATGAGTTATCTGTGCAAAATTTCTTTGCCGGCATTGGTGAATTTGACCACCTCATTGTAACCATCAAATCAAAACATTTGGTTTGTGATTTTGCAAACACATCCACTGAATCCGTGCACCATGCGTTTGATACTAAATTTTGGGGTCAATATTATTTGGCTCGCCATTGTATCCCCTATTTAAGCAAGCAGGGCAGCATCACTTTAACGTCGGGCATTGCTGCTCAACGTGGCTACCATGGTTTTTCTAGCATATCTGCCATCAATGGCGCCATTGAATCGTTGGTCAAATCACTCGCTGTTGAACTCGCCCCAATGAGAATCAATGCAGTGTCTCCTGGTTTTACCGAAAGACGCCCTAAAGACACCGTAAGGTTTGACGATATCAAAATGCTGGGCGGACACCCACCATTGAATCGCTTAGGCTCACAAAAGGAAATTGCGGATGCTTATCTTTTTCTCATGCAAAACAAATATGCCACAGGCACTATTTTAACCATTGATGGCGGTGAGCTTTGCGCCTAAAAGATATCTTATCACTGCCCATTGGATTCTAGCCTTTGATTTATCATTTTGACGCTCCCATGGGCGCATTAAGCTATGATTGGGATGGCGAAGTTTGCCAACACGTTTGGTTAGAAAAACAAGCTGAAACCAAACATGATGACGCTGTGTCCCAATGGTTAAACGCATATTTTAAAGGCCACT
>JAJFLD010000147.1 GCA_021772875.1 Ghiorsea sp.
GCTTGTATTTCTTTTCTGATTCGTGGCGTGGTCTTGGCGTTAGCATGCTGTATACTTCCCATAAATTAACTCCTGTTAGGAAATGATAACTGAAGCCATAAGAATATGGAACTAAACAGATAAATAATATGAATACACAACTATTAACCCCTATTCGTTTTGGTTTGATTATGGGTATTGCTGCTTTGATATTTGGGGCACTTTGGGCTGCATATATCGCTACACATCATGAGCAATTGCATGGTGGGTTTGAAGCACAACAAGAAAACATGCAACAAACGCAGATGCATGAGATGATGCAAGGCTTAAGCATGGATGACATGGATATGCATCATGCCGATGAAACCAATATACTTGCAAATCATCACCAACAAAATAGTGCGCATCATCATGCTGGTGGACATGAAGTTGAAGCACACAAAACCAGTGCGCAACATTCCCATTCGGGGTCTTTGGCAACAGATGCTATGCAACGTCTCATTCGTGGACATATCCATGCCATGGGTTTGGGTGTGCTGGTTTGTGTGTTGCTGTTGGTTGTTGCCTTTACAGGTTTAAAAGATGGTTGGAAAAAGGTGCTTGGATACAGCTTTGGTTTGGGTGCTTTGGCTTACCCACCAGCGTGGATTATTATGGGTTTTCGAACGGTTGAGCTTGGTCCAGAAGCGGCTGAGGCAAGCATTATGTGGTTGTTTGCACCTGCTGTGGGTTTGCTTTTAGTGTCTATGGTTGCCGTTTTTTTGGTCTTGGTGATTGAGCTGTTGCAGGCACAAAACAATAAAGTGTTTTCTTTTTTGTTTGTACAAGATGTGGCGTAGTGGTTTTGCGTGAGGGGTTACATTTGGAAAAGTATAAGTATAGGCTAAATTTTAACAGCTTGTGAAAGGTTTTAAAAATATTGCGGCAAGAGGAGTAGAGATGAGTAAAATCAGTCATATTGCAGATGCAGGGCAGTCTATTTGGTTGGATTATATCGATAGACATCTTCTTCGAAGTGGTGAGTTGCAGCAGATGATAACAGAAGATGGTATTCGTGGTGTAACCTCCAATCCAGCAATTTTTGAAAAAGCTATCCGAACCGACAAAGAATATGCCAGTGCGCTTCAGCACTTGGATGGTGGCACAGCCGCAGAAGCATTTGAACATATTGCCATTGCTGATATTTGTGCGGCGGCGGATGTATTGCAGCCCTTGTATCAGCAATCGTTGCGTAGAGATGGTTATGTTTCTTTGGAAGTATCACCAAAGCTTGCTCATGATGCAGTAGCGACAGTGAAACAAGCGCGGCGACTTTGGCAAGCAGTGAATCGAGAAAATTTGATGATTAAGGTACCCGCTACGGTTGAGGGCATGCAAGCGATAACACAGTTGATTAGCGAAGGTATTAATGTCAATGCCACCTTGTTGTTTTCTCGGGCGATGTATGAGCGTACGGCTGAAGCGTTTTTGCTTGGGTTAGAGAAACGTTTGCATGGAGGCGCTGATGTGTCTGGGGTTGCAAGTGTTGCGAGTTTTTTTATCAGCCGTATTGATACAGCCGTAGATACCTTGCTTGAAACAAAGCTGGCGCAAACCAGCAACAAAGAAGAACAAACACTGTTGCATGGTTTGTTGGGCAAAGTGGCGATTGCCAATGCAAAACTTGCTTATGTGCATTATAAACAAGTCTTTTCTTCAGCGCGTTGGCAAGCGCTTGCTGAGCATGGGGCACAAAGTCAGCGTTTGTTATGGGCCAGCACAGGCACAAAAAATCCTGCGTATGCTGACACACTTTATATTGAGGAACTCATTGGCGCAGATACCGTGAATACTGCGCCACCAGCAACGTTGGCAGCTTTTCGGAAACATGGAGAAGTTCGCGCCAGCTTAGATGAAGATGTAGAAGGTGCGATGTTGCTGCTTAATCAGCTTCAAGCTGCGGGCATTGCTTTAGATGATACCACCGATCAATTGTTGGATGATGGCGTGCTCTTGTTTGCGCAAGCCTATGATAAGCTCTTGGCGGCTATTCAGGAGCATGGGTTTAGTTAGGCAGCATAAGTTTCTTAGATTTTCACCATGTGTAAAGTGTGTGTCCGATTTGGAATTTTACCAGGATTTAGCGATTTGCAAGCCATAATCATCGTTGTTTGCCGTAGGGCTGATATGAAATCCTTGGTAAGGTTTGGTAAAATAAAAGCTGCTTAGTGTGCCGATGAGTGCGCCAGCAAGCACGTCGGAGCCAAAATGTTTGTCGGCATAAATACGGCTATAACCCACAAACGCAGCACCGACATAAGCGGGTATGGCAGGTTTTAAGCCATAACGCTGATGGATAAATGCTGCCCCTTGAAATGCAGCGGAAGTATGGCCTGAGGGGAAAGAATGATTGCCACCATTGGGGCGTTTTCTATTGATACCGTATTTTAGGCCTTGGGTGATGCCAAAGGTGGTGAAAAAGGATTGATACATTTGCGTCTCACCCTTTTCATCATGCAAATACAATGTTGTGCCATAAGCAGTGCTAGGAATAAGTATTTGCAGAATATCACCTGCCACCTCAATATCACTTGCGGCTTTAGCTTGTTGCACCAAACTTAACAAACAAACAAATGATACGATGAGGGACAAGCTTTTCATATTATTTAAGCCAATAAACTCTTAATTTCTTCTTGGCTTAATGGTGCGGGTAAACGTGCGCCCAATTGGCTTACGATTTTTGCCGCAGCATGGCTCGCCAAATGACCAGCTTGTTTCCATGTTAAGCCGTTGGTGATGCCATACAACACACCAGCAGCATACATATCACCAGCACCCGTGCTGTCCACGGCTTTAATGGTGATGCCTTCAATGGCAATCACTTCACCCTGATGCATAATAATAGAGCCATTTTTGCCCAAAGTGAGAGCTACATTTGCGCAGTCTTTGTGGATGACATGGGCGGCATCAATGGGGTCTGCTTCACCAGTGAGTGCGCTTGCTTCATCTTCGTTGCAAAAGAGTAAGTCAACAGGCCCTTTAATCAGCGCAAGAAACTCATCACGGCAAAAATTGATAAGGAAGGGATCAGAAATAGTGAGTGCTACTTTGACGTTGTGTTTTTTGGCAAGGTCAATGGCATGCAAAGCTGCCTGTTTGGTGCTTTCGCCCGCAAACAAATAGCCCTCAATGTAAACATATTCGGCTTGTTTGAGCATAGCTTCATCAATATCAGCAGGGGCTAAAGTGGCGGACACACCTAAGTTGGTGAGCATGGTGCGTTGCGCATCGGGGGTAATGAGTACAACACAAGTGCCAGTGGCTTCATTGCTGGCTTGGGCACCAAAATGGATGCCTAATTCACGCAATTCGCTGGCGTATTGTAAGCCGAAATTATCAGAACCTGTTTTACCACAGTAGCTTACAGTGCCGCCCATATCAGCAATACCAACAATGGTGTTGGCTGCAGAGCCACCTGAACAATAATTGATGTCGTGTTTGGTAAGTGCGGCTAATATTTTTTGCTGATCTGCCGTTTCTGTAAGCGTCATGATGCCTTTTTCGATATTGTTGGCGCTTAAAAAAGCATCATCGCATTGCACTTGTAAATCCATAATAGCGTTGCCCACGCCATACACATTGATTGTCATATTTATTATCCTTTTTTGTCTTTATTGACCCGCAATGGTCATGTTGGAAATAGCTAAACTTGGCACGGCCATAGAACCCAACCATGTGGCATCATTGCCAAGGTGTGAGATATTGGCAAACATTTCTCTTAAATTACCAGCGATGGTGATTTCTTGAACTGGCTGGGTTAGTACACCATTTTCAATTAGGAAACCCGCCGCACCACGAGAATAATCACCCGTCACACCGTTGATGCCAAATCCCATCAATTCGGTCACGAGTAGGCCATTTTGAATATCGTGAAAAATATCCGCTTGGGACATATCACCAGGGTTGAGAATCAAGTTGGATGTGCCAATACCAATGTCACCAGTTAAACCGCGACTAGCGTTGCCCGATGCTGGGATGCCAAGGCGTTTTGCAGCATACCTGTCTGTTAAAAAACCTGTCAAAACACCAGATTCAATAATATTTTTTGTGTTGCAGCGCGTACCTTCGCCGTCAAAAAGACGGTTTGCCATGCCTGAATCGTGATTTACATTTTCTTGCAGGGTAAAAAAATCGGGAAACAAAGATTGGCCAACATCGTGTTCTAAAAAGGAGCGTTTTTGCAGGACAGAGCGCCCATTGATGGCCGAAATTAAATGGCCAAGTATTGAAGTTGCAATACGTGGTTCAAACACAACAGGGCATGTACGGCTGCTGATGGCTTTGCTGCCTAGGCGAGCACAGGCGCGACGTGCAGCTTCTTCACCGATGCTTAAGGCATCGCGCAAATCATGGGCAGCAAAAGCACTGTGCCAAGCATAGTCGCGTTGCATTTTTTCGCCTTCACCTGCAATCACTGACACCGATAAAGATGCCGAAGAGCGCTGGTTGCCAGCAATGAAACCATCGCTGCTGGCGTAGGCTTTATAATCATCCCCAAAAGCTGCTGAGGCACCTTCGCTGTTGGCTATGTTTTTATCATAAGCAAGGGCAGTTGCTTCACAGCTGAGTGCTGCGGCTTTGGCAGCTTCGGTATCCCAGCCATGGGCAATATGAGGGTGTTCTTGTTGCCAAATGTCTAAATCTTGTTGGCTGGGGTGATTTGCTCCGATGGGGGGTACAACATCAGGGTCAGGCTCTGATATTTTTGCCATGTCGACCACCTGCTGAGCCAAAGCTTTCAAACCCGCATCCGATAAATCCGAAGAACTTGCCGAGGCAAACGCCAAACCTTTGTTTGTTTCGACAAAACCACGCAATCCTATGCCTTGGGCATGTTCACCTTCAATGGTTTCGACCTTGCCATGGCGCACGCTGATGGATTCTCCAACACTGTTCACCGCAATAGCATCGGCATGTTTGGCACCGGCTAACCTAATATAATCAAGAAGCTGTGATGTTGTTTTATTCAAATTCATGGATTAACCCTTATGTGCCGTCATCAAAGCAGAAACCCTAACGCCAAAGCTTGGTAATTGCAGCCTAGGCTAGAGCATAGGGATTATCAGCGTTTGTTAGCAACAAGGCTTGTCGCTATGCCACATGAAAATATATGGCATACGAAGTTAGGAATTTGTTGATGTTTTAGAGTCTATTGAATGTTGTTGTTGGGTATGATTAGCATTTCAACGCGACGATTGAGCTGTCGGCCTGAAGCTGTTTCATTGGTAGCACGAGGCTGTGTTTCACCACGGCCTTGTGTAGTAATACGTTGCGCTGCCACGCCTTTATCTTGTAAATGAAAAGCTACTGATTTTGCGCGACGTTCAGAAAGTGTTTGATTGCTTGCTTCTGAGCCTGAGCTATCAGTATGGCCAATAATTGTTACCGAAGAACGCGAATATTTAGCCAAAATATCAGCCACTTTGCTAAGTGTGTTGCCAAAAGCAGGTTTCATGGCGGATGAACCAGAATCAAAAGAAACTTCAGAGTTCATCGTAATTTTAAGGTTTTCATTTTGCAGGCGTTCTATTTCAACTTGATTGGCAGCACGCTCAGTTTGCAGTTGCGCTTCAAATTCTGCTTGCTGCTTGTCCATGTAGGCGCCTGTGCCAGCACCCATCAGACCACCAGCTGCCGCACCTACAAGGCCACCGCGAAGAGCACCACCTGTGGGGTCATTTTTATGGCCGATGATTGCGCCAGCCACAGCACCAAGTGTGGCGCCAATGGCTGCATGTTGTTTGGTTTTGGCGTTGGGGTCGCCAGGTGTGGAGGCGCACGATGTAGTCAATAAACTGATAGAAAGCATGATGATTATTTTTTTCATAATTATATTCCTGTAAGGGGGGGTATTTTTATTTTCAGGCCGAACACTAAACATAGCAAGGTGTCATGGTGGCGATTTATATCACGGTTTGTACGACTTAAGCAGTGAGGCTGCGGCCATTCTGAAGTTGGCATACTTTAAATGGGGTAATAACTGCTGGTGTAGTTGTTGATTGGATATGCGTTTATTATCAGCAAAAAAGCTGATGAACTTTGCCGACAATTGATGCTTGGCTTCTTCAGCAGATAACACAATAGGAGCTGGTGCTCCCACCAAAGCAGCAAGTTCAGTGGCATAAGATGTATGGGAGCATGGCTCATCATCACAAAGGTTCAGTATTCGCCCAGAGCATGGTGAAGCCATGGCTGCCATCAGTGCTGCAACAATATCATCGATATGAATGCGGTTGGAATAATGTTCAGGTTGCCATTGTATGGTTTTGTAATTGCCTGCCATCAACTTGCCAACAATATTTCGTTCATCGCCATAGATACCAGCAAGACGAAAGATCTCGACAGGCGCGTTGCTATTTAGCCATACGCTCTCTGCAAGTAGCCGTGCTTTACCACGTGTATGTGTTGCCTTGGGCGGTGTGGTTTCATCAATCCAATCACCAGAGCTATCGGCATAAACGCTGGTTGCTGACAAGTAAGCTGCCCACATCAAGGCGGGCATTTTGGTAAGTAGTGGTGCAACCCATGTGCCTTGGCTTGGGAAAGCAGCTTGCGCTTCATCATAGGATAAAGGGATGGAATCGAGTAAGGCATCACAATCATTGAGCCATGCTTGAGGTAATAAGCTTGGGTTGTCCGTGCAGATGGCATCAACACCTAAATTTTGCAGCGGCATGACGTGTTTTGGATTGCGTACAGTCGCTTTAACTTCTATACCTTGCTTTAAACAGCTCTGGGCAAGCTTTGTGCCTACATATCCACAGCCTAAGATAAGTAAACATGTTGGTGCGACATGGTGTTTCATTTGGGCTCCTTATGTTGCAGGGTTTATTTTCTCATTGCCTAGACCATATATAGAAACTATCGTGCGCCCTTGTTGTGAGGCAACTCATGATTTCGGGCTCATGGCGCAACTGGTTAGCGCTACCGGCTCATAACCGGTTGGTTCTAGGTTCGAGTCCTAGTGAGCCCACCAAATTTAATGGCATATTATGGCTAAGGAGCAGTGTTTAACAATGAATAGTGTAAACCCTGAAACATTAAAGTCGTTGGTATGTCAGCATATTACCGATGCAAAAGTAGAAGTGCATTGTTATTCAGGTGATGATCACTTTGAAATGACTGTCATTTCTGCTGCTTTTGAAGGCAAGGCACGTGTGATGCGCCATAAAATGGTGTATACAGCATTGGGTGACCATATGCGCGCGGCAGTGCATGCTTTGGCATTAAAAACATTTACGCCTCAGGAGGCAACATCATGAGTGATTCAATCCAAGATCAAATCGCAGAAATTATCAAAAGTAATGACGTTCTGTTGTTCATGAAAGGCACGCCACAAATGCCGCAATGTGGTTTTTCACAGCGTGTTTGCGCCATTTTGAACGAACAACAAGTGCCTTTTGCCGCGATTAATGTATTGCTTGACCCTGAAGTGCGTGAAGGCATTAAAGTATTTAGTGACTGGCCTACGATCCCTCAGCTTTATGTGAAAGGTGAATTTGTTGGTGGCTGCGACATTATAACTGAAATGCACGAAGACGGTGAGCTTGCAACTTTGTTGGCGCCTTTACAATCGGGTGATTCGGCAACAGCGTAACAACTTGCTTTTTTTTCAAGTAAAAAGTATAACACTGGTGTGAGTGTGCCTATTCAATCGATGATACTAATATTGCAAGCTAGGCTAGCTTAGATGGCCGGTGCAGGCGGTCAAAACCTTAGCCAAAAAACATCGCAAAGGCTGGCGCTAACGCCTCAGCTTACGCAAAGCTTGAAAGTTTTGGCGATGAACAGCCAAGAGTTAGAGCTTTTTATTGAAGAGAGCCTTGAATCCAACCCGCTTTTGGAAATGGAAGCTCCCAAAGAAGCTTTGCCCAGCGAAACGCCTCAAGCAGTAAGTAAAGATGAGGATTGGCACGAGCAGGGTGGTGATCGTTGGGATACGATGTATCAGAACAATCAACAGTTTGATGGCAACTCTGACATCGAACAACAATGGCAAGAAGAACAAAGCCTAAGCGATTCCTTACACAAACAAATTGACCAACAACCCATGGATGCGAAAGAGCGTGTGATTGCGCATGTTATCATCGATTCGCTCGAAGATGATGGTTATTTTCGCGCCAGCATTGAAGAAATAGTCAATAATGTGGATGATCAAAGTGTAAGTTTTGATGATATTATTAAAGTGTTGGAATGTGTGGTGCAAGAGCTTGAGCCCGCAGGCATTGGTGCGCGCGACTTAACCGAATGTTTGTTGCTGCAGATTTCAGACGACGACTCTTGTGCCATGCTGGTGCGCCAAATGTTGTTGTACCATGCCGATTTACTGAGCGATGATGCAGCGCTTATGGCGGCCATGTTTTGCGACATTGAAACTTTGGATGCGGCAAGAGCTTTATTACGGCGTTTGGATCCATTTCCTGGACATGGTTTGCGTGGGCAGGAAAACATCTATGTACAACCTGAAATCATTTTCCGCATAGTGAACCAACAAATTGAAATTGAAGTGCCACGGTCAGGCTGGCGTGGGCTTAAAATGAGCGCCCAATGGGCTGGCAAGAAGTGGACAGGCAAAGATCGTGAATTCATGGATTCGGCCAACCAAGAAGCGAAGTGGTTGCTGCATGCTTTGGGTCAACGCAGCGAAACCTTAATGAAGGTTGCGCTCTGTCTTGCTGAGAAACAACGGTTGTTTCTTGAGCATGGTATTTTAGGTTTGAAGCCGTTAACCTTACAAGATGTTGCAGAAGAAGTGGGCTTGCATGAATCAACCATTTCCCGTGTCACCAATGGCAAATATGCGCAAACCCCGTTGGGTTTGATTGAATTGCGCCGCTTTTTTTCAGCAGGGTTACCAACACGCGGCGGTGGCATGATTTCAGTACATCGTGTGCAGCAACGCGTTAAAACGTTGATTGAGTCAGAGCCGTTGGGTAGGCCAGTCTCTGATCAAGCGATTTCAGAGCGCCTTCAAGCTGAAGGCATTGAAATTGCTAGGCGTACGGTCGCCAAGTACCGCGAACAGTTAGGGTTGCCACCAAGCAGCCAACGAAGGCGTGTTGCCAAAGCACGTCTATCTCAAAGCCGGAGGTAAGTGTATGCAAGTATCCATTACAGGTCGTCATGTGGAATTAACAGATCCGCTCAAAGCGTATGTCAATGATAAATTAGGTCATTTGAAACACTCATTTGATCACGTGGTTGATGTACATGTTGTATTGGGTGTTGAAAAACATAGGCAGCGTTGTGAAGTCAATATGGCTGCCAATGGTGTTAATATCCATGCAAAAGAAGAAACAGATGATATGTATGCCGCCATTGATGGTGTGATTGATAAGATTAACCGTCAACTTAAACGTTATCGCGCAAAATTACAGCGCCACCAAGGTAGCCGTAGTCAGCGTCAAGGTGACGATATTAAAGTGTCTCACAAAGTGCTTGATTTGGCGCATGAGCATGAAGAATTCGAAGAAGATTATCAACATACTACGGTTGAGCATGAAACAATTGATGCAGCATTGATGAGCGTTGATGAAGCTGTGATGAGCATGGAATTGTCTGAGAAAGAAAATGTATTGTTCTTTACAAACGCTGATACAGATAAATTAAATGCCTTATACCGCCGCTCTAACGGCACATTAAGTTGGATTGAGCCAGAATAGGTTAAATGATGAACACAGATGACAACATATTAGTTACCCCAGAACATGTACTGCTGGGCTCAACGGCTCAAAGTAAACGTGCATTGTTAACGGAGATGGCTGGTATGTTGTCATCTATGGATACAGATTTGGTTTTAGAAGTCATTATGACTCGTGAAAAGCTTGGTAGCACAGGCATGGGTTATGGCGTAGCTATTCCTCATGGACGTATGGAAGGCCTCAATACACCTATGATTGTGGTAGCTGTACATCAAGCAGGTGTTGATTTTGATGCCATTGATGAGCAGCTCGTTCACATTGTTGTGATGCTGTTGGTGCCCAATGATGACCATAAAACACATCTTGAATTGCTGGCAAAACTAGCCAGAATTTTACAGCAAGAGCCCATGCGAGAGGCGCTCAAAGGTGCCAGTGATGCAGCTCAGATTTCTACATTGTTTCAAGTGGACTGATGGAATAAATCTTGGTGTCTCCCATGCGCATAAGTATTGCAGATATTCTTGAGCAGGAAGGCGAAACGCTCAAGATGAGCTTGATTGTGGGTGAGGCGGGATTGCAGCGGTATGTTGACCATCCGCGATTACAAAAACCATCCTTGGCTTTTGCAGGTTTTTTTGAAAATTTAAGTGATTTTCGTTTGCAGGTGATTGGCCAAACAGAGCTTAGTTATCTTGCAACACTCACCGCTAAAGAGCAACAGCGCGTAGTGGATATTGTATTTGATTTGCATTTGGCAGGTGTGGTGGTGACAAGAGGTATCCAGCCTCCTGATATTATTTTACAAGCAGCAGAAAGAACGGATACCCCTCTCATCAGCTCTATGCTGACATCATCAGATTTCATGACCTATATGACGGTATTCCTGTCGCAAAAATTAGCGCCAGTAACCCATCAACATGGTGTGTATATTGATGTGTTTGGGGTTGGTGTTTTGCTGATGGGTGATAGCGGTATTGGCAAAAGTGAGATTGGCCTTGAGCTTATTACGCGTGGGCATCGTCTGATTGCAGATGATATGGTGGAGTTGATTCGTGTCGCCCCTGAAGTGTTGGTGGGCAGAAGCCCTGAAGCGTTGCGTTATCATATGGAAATTCGCGGTTTAGGGATTTTAGATATTCGAAGCATGTTTGGCTCAGCAGGTATTACCGATGTTAAACGTGTGCGTTTGATTGTGAAGCTGATTCGATGGGTAGATTTTAATGAAGAGAATCGGCTGCCATCAGAAGATGAATTCTTGTTGCATGAAGTGAGGTTGCCATGTGTGCAAGTGCCTGTGCGCCAAGGGCGTTCAATGGCCGTGTTGGTTGAAGTGGCAGTGCGCAATCAATTGCTTAAACAGCGTGGTATCAATAGTGGCCAAGTGTTTACCCAAGCTCTTGATCAACGCCTACAAGAACAGTTGGGCGACTGATGCTGTTGATCGTGACAGGTCTCTCTGGGGCGGGGAAAAGTACAGCTTTACATGCATTGGAAGATGCAGGTTTCTTTTGCACCGATAATTTACCCGTAACCATGTTGGCCCATTGGGCAGAAAATATGATGCGCAATGAAGATAATGCTGCTGTAGGTATTGATATTCGCAGTACAGAAAATCCAGATTTATTGCATGCGGCACTGGCATCCATTCGGGATGATTTACCATGGAAAATTATTTTTATTGATGCCAAAGATGAAGTGTTACAACGCAGGTTTTCCACGCTTAGACGCAGGCACCCCCATTTGTCACACATCCCACTAGAGCAATCGATTGCTTCAGAGCGACAGGCATTGGCACCCTTGCATCAACAAGCAGACTTGCTGTTGGATAGCTCGAATTTAACGCCATACCAGCTGTCTGATTTGGTGGAAAGTTTTTGGCAGAAACAACAACAAACATGGGGTGATACTCAACGAATTGTTTGTTCCGTGGTATCCTTTAGTTATCAGCGTGGTTTGCCCGCAGGTGCTGATATGGTGGTGGACATGCGCTTTTTACCCAACCCCCATTATGAGCCTTCACTTGCACCACAAACGGGTAAAGACAAAGATGTGCAAGATTTCTTTGCGACATTGCCCGATGTGCAGCAAGCTGAAAAACAAATGCAAGATTGGCTCAGCTTTATTTGGCCAAAGTTGTTGGATGAAAGAAAACGATATTTCACCCTTGCTTTTGGTTGTAGTGGTGGGCGACATCGCTCAGTATATATGACAGAACGCATTGCTGCATGGCTGGTTGAGCAAAGTATGAGTAAACCTATTATACGACACCGGGAGCTTGGTGATATTCAATGATTGGCATTATTTTAATTTCACATGCGCATATTGCTTCAGAGATGAAAGCGGCAGTAGAACATATTTTAGGCGAACAGTTATTTTTTGAAGCCGTAGACATACCCAACTCCAATGCTTCAGCAGGAGAAGAAGAGCATTTTAAATCCTTACTTGCTCGTATGCAGGGTGAACATGGTGTGCTGGTGATGGCTGATTTATATGGTGCTACACCATGTAATATTGCTGTAGAAGCATTTCAAACATCGCAAAGCGAGATGCTGAATGTGATTGCTGGTTTTAATATGCCTGCCGTCATCAAAGCATTGACGTGTAGGGTGCAAGGTTTGAGCTTGGAAGATTTAGCGCAAGCAAGCTTAGATGCCGGCCGCCAATACCTATGTTTGAGCTCACGTTGCCAAACGCTACAGGCGACAACCAAGGAAAATTTAGGATGATTCAATGCCCTGTTATCATTCAAAACAAATTAGGTTTGCATGCGCGTGCTTCAGCAAAATTTGTTGCCTTATCAAATCAATTTCCCTGTGCTATAGATGTGGCAAAAGGGGATTTGAGAGTGAATGGCAAAAGCATCATGGGTATGATGATGTTGGCTGCGGCAAAAGAATCCGAAATTATTTTGATTGCCAATGGTGAACAAGAAGCACAAGCCATCGAAGCATTGAAGCAGCTTATTCAACAGCGTTTTGGTGAAGGCGAGTGATGCGCAAGGGTAAAGCCAAAGCAAGCAGTGCGGGCATTGTGTTTGGCGCTATTCAAAAACTTGATGAAAAACATCAGTTTATCCCTGAATATAAGATTGAGCCCCAAGCTATCAAGCAAGAAGTTATACGTTTCCAACAAGCCATAACTCAAGCTTCTGCAGGTTTAGAAGAAGAGATGAATCAATTGGCCAATCATCACCGTGCCAACGATTTGGTTCCTATTTTGCAGGCGCACCAAATGATGCTGCAAGATCCAGAGCTGGTGATAGCAACGCAACAGTTGATTGAGGATGAAGGCATTAATGTTGAGTGGGCTTTGAAAAAACGGTTGGGCTACTTTGCGCAAGCCTTTGCTGATATGGATGATGTGTATTTACGCAGTAGAAAAGCAGATATTGAACATGTGGGTCAGTGTGTTTTTAACTGTCTCACCGAGACAGAATCATCTGAATACCTCAAACAATCTATCATGGTTGCCTTAGATTTTTCACCCTCTGAAATTGTATCCATGTGGCGCTCAGGCGTATCTGGATTTGTGACGGTGCAAGGTGGCGAAGATAGCCATGCTATGATTCTAGCTCGCGGTGTTGGGTTGCCTGGTTTGGCAGGTGTTCATGATTTATTTGCGCAAGCTGAAGATGGTGACACATTTATTTTGGATGGCGAACAAGGTGAATGGGTGCTTAAACCCAATCAAAAAGAACGCGTCAAATACAGACAAATTCAAAAGCAATTGGCAGAAAAAAACCTTGATTTGGCACAGTATGCGCAACAAGTTCCCGGAGAAAACAAACATCATCGTTTATCGCTGTTGGCAAATTTAGAGTTTGTTGAAGAGGTCATGGTTGCCAATCAATATGGCGTGGACGGAGTAGGTTTATTCCGGACAGAGTTTCTTTTTATGCAAACGAAAACTTTGCCAAGCGAAGAGGAACAATTTGAGTATTACAAACAAATTGCGCAAGGCATGCAAGGCAAATCTGTGACATTTCGTTTGTTGGATGTAGGCGCAGATAAGCTTTGCCAAATCGAAGAAATGCTTGAGGTTTATGGCGGAGAAAATCCCGCCTTGGGCCTTAGGGGGGTGCGCATGCTGTTGCATAAACCTGATATGCTCAAAGCCCAGTTGCGAGCTATTATACGTTGCGCGGAATTTACAGATGTTGCCATTCTTGTGCCTATGGTAGTCTCGGATGTGGAGATGCTTAAAATTCGACAAGCATTGGATGCTGAGAAACAGGATTTGGGCATTCATGCAAGCATTGCTTTAGGCTGTATGATTGAAGTACCTGCGGCTGTTTTTGTGGCAGATGCGTTGGCAGAAGTGGCTGATTTCTTTTCCATTGGTAGCAATGATTTGGTGCAGTATAGCTTGGCAGTTGATCGGGCAGATGAACATGTGGGTTATCTTTATGATGTGAATCATCAAGCCATTAAAAGCCTTATTCAGATGGCGGTAGATGCAGCTCATCGCCATCGCATTCCGGTGACGGTGTGTGGTGAATTGGCGGCAAATAAGGGATGGACGCAGACCTTCTTGGATATGAATATTTCAGGGCTGTCTATGTCCTCGCAGCATATTTTATCTATGCGTAAACATTTACAAGATTTATAAGTCAAAAGCTAGAATTTTCCATGCTGATGGCAACACGAAAAAACGAGGTGGTATAGGTGTCTGAAATTTCATTGTTAGGTGCATTTGTTGCAGGATTATTGTCATTCCTTTCGCCATGTGTATTGCCGCTGGTGCCAGCATATTTATCTTTTATCAGTGGGGTATCTGTAGATGCCTTGCGTGGTTATGAAAGTTTGGATGCCAATAAGGTTCGCAAAACAGCCATGATACAATCGCTATGGTTTGTGCTTGGTTTTAGTTTGGTGTTTATTGCCTTGGGTGCATCAGCAACTTGGCTTGGGCAGTGGTTGCTGACCAATATGGCAATTTTGGCCAAGTTTGCAGGCCTTATCATTATTGTCTTTGGCCTACATTATACAGGCGTTATTCGCATACCATTTTTATTGATGGAAGCACGGCTGAACACCACAAATGTGAAGGGTACAAGTGGTTTAGGTGCGCTGATGTTAGGTTCGGCTTTTGCTTTTGGTTGGACACCATGCATAGGACCAATCCTAGGAACCATATTGGCTATGGCAGGCATGCAAGGTCAGGTTGGACAAGGCATGTTGCTGTTGGTGATGTATTCGATTGGCCTTGGCATTCCTTTTCTTTTGGCGGCATTTGCTACCAATGCATTCCTGAATTGGTCACAGCGTTTTAAGCAGTATTTACATGTCGTGGAAATCGTTTCTGGCATACTCTTGATTGCTGTTGGAAGCATGATTTTTTTAGGTAGCTTTTCCTCTGTATCAGCATTTTTGTTGGATTATTTTCCATGGCTTGCTGATATTGAGGGTTTGGTAAAGTTCTAGAATAAGTTGCTCTAGGTTCTTTTATCTGCCACAGTTTTGCTGATTATCTTATTGTTTTATATAAAGTTACAGGGGATTATTGAGATGAAACTTCAATTGCAAATACTGATGTTAGCGCTTTTATTATTACCAGCACAACTTTATGCCGATGCGTTTCTTATGCCAGGCGAAGTTGGTAAAAGTGAGTTGGTGAAAGCTTTTCCCCAGCCTTATATTGTGAAAAAAGGCGATACGCTGTGGGATATTGCGGAAGAATATTTTGCAGACCCTGAAAAATGGATAAAAATTTGGGAACAAAATCTATATGTGACCAACCCAGACCTTATTTACCCGGGCAATGAAATTTGGTTAAAATACAAACCCACCCCCGTAAAACCAGAACGCCCCATGGTAAAGCTTGAGCCGCGCATCATCTACAAGCCTGCCCAACGCATAGAAAAAGAAGTGGATACAAGTGTGCTGATTACGGCGCTTGCTCGGCAAGACTTTATTGCCCCAGAAGCCATACAAGGCATTGGTCATATTCTTGATTCTGAAGATGAACGTTTAAATTATGGCGCAAATGATAAAGTTTATTTGACCTTGGATGTGAAAGCTAACCCAGGAGAAATCTTTGATATTTTCCGTACTGGTGACCCGATTTATGGGCATGCTGATAATCAGCATGCTGCTGCAGGTTATTTGGTCAATCATTTGGGCAAGGTTGAAATCACTTCGGTTGAAAGTGGTGTTTATCGAGGCACTATCTTGGAAGCATTCGAAGAAATTGGTCGTACAGATAGATTGAAACGGGCATTGCCACAAGATTATAAAATTAAATTGGCATACCCCACGCAAGCGCTTTATGGTCATGTTGTATATATCAGACAAAACACTGCCGAAGCAGGGCAAGGGCAAGTCTTGGGTATAGACCTTGGTTTAGCTGATGGGCTTCAAGCGGGATCTGTGTTGGGAGTATACCGTGCAGGAAGATTGGTGGTGGATACGGTGTATCAAGAAAAAACCTACCAAGCCTTGCCCGAAGAAAAAATTGGTGAGGTGGTTGTGTTGGCAGCCCAGGATCATGCTTCGTTAGCGTTGATTACCCAGTCTTCCTCACCCATCAATAAAAATGACATTATTCAGGCTTCGTCTTCCCAATAAGCTGTAGTGACTAGCGAGCTTGCAACGGCTTATCTTCGTTTAAGTTTAGTTCCAGGCGTTGGTGTTTATACTGCACGGCAGTTGATTGAAGCATTTGGTTCAGTGGCTGCAATTTGGCAGCAATCAGCTCAAGATTGGTTGGCTCAAGAAGGTGTAGGGCCTAAGTTGGTTGCAGCTTTAGCATCGGGTATGTCGGCACCAATGCAACAAAGATGTGATTATATTCTTCAGCAGTGTGAAGCTGCGAATATCCATCTGATTTGCCAAGAAGATGATGTTTGGCCTGAGCGTTTGCGCGCTTGTGCAGATGCACCTTTGGTTTTGTATGTCTACGGACAACTTGAATGTCTAAAGGCAGAAAAAATGCTTGCTATGGTGGGTGCACGCAAAGCCAGTGCAGAAGGAAAGTTGATTACAAGGCGTTGGTCATGTTTTGTTTCAAAACAAGATGTATGTGTGGTGAGTGGCATGGCACCAGGCATTGATTCGGCAGCACATGGTGGCTCTTTGGATGCCAAGTCTGCAGGCATTGCTGTGCTAGGCTATGGTTTGAAAGCGGGAAGCCAGCAGCAGCTAAAACAAATTGAAGCCTTGGCCGAGACAGGTTGTGTGATCAGTGAATACCCACCAGAAACCATCGCCAAGGCTGGTTATTTCCCACAGCGTAATCGTTTGATTGCAGGTTTGGCTCAAGCACTGCTTGTGGTGGAGGGCGGGCTGAAGTCAGGCTCCTTAATCACAGCAAGACAAGCGTTGGCATATGGGCGAGATGTGTTTGCAGTGCCAGGCTCGGTGTTGAATGATGTGCATGCTGGTTGCCATCAACTGATTCAAGACGGGGCGATTTTGGCAACCAATGCGGAAGAAATATTACAATATATGCATTGGCATCAATCTTTGAGTAAGGCGGAAGTTTATCAACCAACATCCGACTTAGAGGCAAAAATTATCATTGCTTTGCGTGGTGAAATTATGCATGTGGATAGCTTAGCAGAAGATTGTTCCTTGACCGTGCCTGAGCTTTCTACCATCTTGCTCGCCCTTGAACTGGGCGGTGTTATTGAAAAATTGCCGGGTAGTCGTTACACAATAAGTTAAGTTTTATAAGGGGATAACATGAGTGCAGTTGTGGTGGTGGAATCTCCTGCGAAAGCAAAAACAATCGAAAAATACCTTGGAAAAGGTTATAAAGTGTTGGCCTCTTATGGCCATGTGCGTGCTTTCCCTAAGAAAGATGGCTCTGTAGATGTGGATAACGATTTTGCGCTTAAATACGTGGTTATTGAAGACAAAAAAAAGCGCTTGGCAGATATTGAGAAAGCTTTAAAAAGTGCCGACACACTTATCCTTGCCAGCGATTTGGATCGCGAAGGAGAAGCCATTGCTTGGCATGTGGCGGATGAGATGCGTTTGCGTGGTAAGCTGAAAGATAAAAACGTTATACGCATTACTTTCAATCAAATTACTCGCAAAGCTATTCAATATGCAGTGGATAATCCTTCCGAGCTCAATATGCCGCTTGTGGATGCGCAGCAAGCGCGTTCGGCTTTGGATTATTTGGTTGGTTTTACCTTATCACCTTTGTTATGGCGCAAAATTCGAGGCGGGTTATCTGCTGGACGTGTGCAATCGGTTGCTTTGCGTTTGGTTTGCGAGCGTGAGCATCATATTCGCGATTTCAAACCAAAAGAATATTGGACAATTGAAGCTGCATGTAAACATGAAGCGGCAGCGCAAAATACCTTCAAAGCATTGCTGGACACTTTAGAAGGCAAAAAGCTTACAAAGTTTGATTTGAATCAACAAAGTACTGCGAAAAAAGCTGCAAAAGTTGTAGAAGCGGGAAGTTTTACAGTCAGTGATGTTCAAAAGAAAAAGAGCAAACAAAATCCATCGCCACCGTTTATTACTTCCACCATACAAATGGAAGCATCACGCAAACTTGGGTTCACTGCCAGAAAGACCATGCAAATTGCCCAAAAATTGTATGAAGGTGAAGAGGTTGATGGCGAACGCGTTGGTTTGATTACTTATATGCGTACGGATTCCATCATGTTATCCCAAGAGGCGCTTGATGAAGTGCGTGAGCAAATACGTCATCAATATGGTGATGCGTTTGTGCCCAGCAAAGCACGTGTTTTTAAAACAAAGAGTAAAAACGCTCAAGAAGCCCATGAAGCGATTCGTCCGACTTCCTTTGCGCGTACGCCCGAAAGCTTAAAAAGCACGTTGCCTGTTGATGAGCTCAAGCTCTACACATTGATTTGGAAACGCACAGTGGCTTCCCAAATGGAAGCAGCAATTTTGGATCAAGTGCGTGCTGATTTGAGCTCAGGCAACACGATACTTCGAGCCAATGGCTCTACTTTGGTGTTCCCAGGGTTTCGCACGCTGTATATTGAAGGCAAAGATGAACCCAGCAAAGACGATGATGAAAAAACCTTGCCGGTCTTAGCGGTAGGTGATGTCATCAACATTGCAAATGTGGAAGCCAAACAACATTTCACTGAGCCAAAACCACGTTTCTCTGAAGCCACTTTGGTGAAAGAGCTTGAAACCCATGGCATTGGTCGCCCGTCCACATATGCTTCTATTTTGAACGTCTTGCGTGAGCGCAAATATGTTGAAATGGATAAAAAACGTTTTGTGCCTACAGATGTTGGTGAAATCGTAAGTAAATTTTTAACTGATTATTTTGGCGATATTGTAGACACCAATTTCACAGCAGATATTGAAGAGAAGCTGGATGCAGTTGCACGTGGCGAACGTGAGTGGAAACCCTTATTAAGAGATTTTTGGGGGCCTTTTAAGGCGCGCATTGATGAGACACAAGAAAATGTTAAACGCTCTGATGTCACCCATGAAGAGACAGATGAGAAATGTCCTGAATGTGGTAAACCCATGGCCATCAAATTGGGTCGTTATGGTAAATTTTTAGCCTGTACGGGATACCCAGAATGTAAAGTTGCTAAACCTCTCAATGGTGATGATGAGGCACCAGCTGCTGCAGAAATGTCGGATCAGAAATGTGAGAAATGTGGTGCTTTGATGGCCATTAAAGCAGGGCGTTATGGCAAGTTTCTTGGTTGTTCGGCATACCCTGAGTGTAAAAACATTCAGCCTTTAGAGAAACCCTTTGATACTGAGATCAAATGCCCGACATGCAATAAGGGCACATTTTTAGAGAAAAAATCTCGCCGTGGGAAAGTATTTTATTCTTGCTCGACTTACCCCAAGTGCACCCATGCATTGTGGAATAAACCCATTGATAAAGCTTGCCCAGATTGCGGAGCACCTTTTGTCACAGAAAAAATCACCAAACGTAATGGCACTGAGCATGTTTGTGCCAGTGAAGGCTGTAGCTGGAAGGAACAAATCGAAGCACCTGTTTAAGGTTTATTGAAATGAATGATACTGAAAAATCATTGCAATATCGTGTTGGCAATATTGATGATATTGAGGATGTGTTTCGTTTAAATCGTCTTGTGTTTGATGAAGCATGGTCAAAAGATGTTTTGTTGCAATCCTTGCGTTTTGGTTATGATTTACAGGTATGTTATCAACAAAATACGTTGGTAGCTTACGTTTTAAGCCAAGATATTTTGTTGGAAACAGAAATTATGCAGTTATGTGTGCATCAAGATTTTCGCCGTTTAGGTATTGCCAAAAAACTGATGTTGATGTTGCTGCAAGATAAACAAGATATGGAGGCAATGATATTAGAAGTTCGTGCTTCCAATACTGCCGCACGGTTGTTTTATGCCAGTTTTGAATTTATCCAAGTGGGTATGCGCCCCCATTATTATCGTCAAACAGCCAGCCAACCACGAGAAGATGCGGTGTTGATGTCAAAGCATTTGCAAGTGGCATAACCTAAGATGATTCAAGATTTATTAACCAGCGAACAATGGTTGGATGTGCGGAGCTGGCGAGAGCAGCAAGCCAACCAGTTGTCAGCAGTGCAAGTCAATGTGCTGCCAGTGACCAATGCCTTAACACGTTTTTTAGAGCGCAAGTATGCGCTACGGCTTGATGTTTATTTGCATGATCAATATGTGGATAATGTCAGCCAAGTCGAAGCAGATTTGTTGCAAGTGGAGAAGCATACACGTTGCTTGCGGCGCAAAGTTTCTTTGATGTCACGCAAGGAAGTGATGTTTGATGCAGAATCTGTATTGCCCTTGGATGTGTTGCCAACTGCCTTGATGGCTGAGCTTGAAGCAGGCAAGCAACCACTGGCTAATCTTCTTTCTGATAGAGGTTTATCGTTATCACGTTCAAACCTAAGCATAAGCCATATCCAAGGCGAAGGGTTTTATCACCATTGCTGGGCACGCCGCTCGGTGTTGGTTTCAGAATCAGGCGTTAAGGCTTTGGTCACGGAAGTATTTCAAGAAGCGATGTGGCGCAAGCTTCATTATCTGCTTCAACGTTAGGCGCAGTTGACAGGTCAGTTAACCTTAACACCTTTTTCAACTCTTCTTGCGAATGCATTGAATGATGAAGAGCTGGTTCCATAAATCCAAATGATACCTAAGACACACAATCAGACATGTCATCATTCTGGCGACTTGATTTTTTGGTTGTTTAAAGCGAAAGCAGCATACTAAAAAGCACGCACTTTTTTGACAAGCTGCCTTTTTTAAATTACACATATGATATACTTTAACTTAGAGGAAAGGGTTTTATGAAGAAATTCAGGTGGGTAAAGGGCTCTGACCCGAATGCCCGGCTAAGAAGGCGGGTGTTTATGAAGGTAGTAAATTTTGTAGTGTGCATGGTAATGCTGATGATTTTTTCACTGCCTGTAGCGTTTGCTGCAAGTGAAAACGTTTGGATTCAAAATATATTAAACGGGGATGAAAATGAACCGTTTACAAAAGAGACAAATGAACAACATTTAGAAGAGGCTGATGCTTATATCCAGCAGGGTTCGTTAAACCCAGTTATATGCTACCTTCGAGGAGGGTTTGGTTTTGGAAGGCAGTATTTTTATCATACAGATTTGCTAAAAGAAGGTAAGCCTTACCTTCTAAATGCTCCAGAAAATCAAGATCTAATTAAAGGGTACCAATCTTACTACCGCAAAGCTCTGGATTTGGATGATGCACCCGATTCACCTGTACATTTGACTGCTGATATGCTTAATGCAATGGGTAGTGATGTTTTAGCGCCACTAGACATTAGGGAGCGTACTGCAAGAAAAATCATGAGCCGCTACAAAGCTGGTGACCCTGATTTTCAGATGGATGGATTTGCGTACAATACATACTTGTTTCTTCTTAGTAGCTGTATCGACCATAAGGATTATAATAAATATCTAACAATCGTAAATGAGATGATTGATGAATTCGGTAGTAATGATGAACTTGAAATGTACAAGATTCAGGCAGAAGCAGTAATTACGGGACAAGCCAGTGAATGACTGCTGTCGACCCAAAGCAGACATTCGTACTTTCTGTAGATTGAGCTAAAATAGTGTTGAATTAACAATGGAAATCTCGGAGTCCACTTGATTAGAAACTTGATATTAAACTTATTGCTAACGTGTTTTATTTTTTTTGGAGCTTCATTAGCTTCTTCCGCTGAGAATAAAGCCATAGAACATGATGAAGAACTAGAAAGCTTATATAGAACCTTCCTTGTTGGATTTATAGATAGAGAGGCTATTGGTAGAAGCAAAATTATTTTTAACCAATTACGCTTTATTATAAATGAAAGAAGGTACATTAGTACAGATGAGGTGGTTAAACGCCTGTATATTCCTACTTTTGATGGGCCTTGTTCCCTTAATTTCAAAAGCATTGAAACGATGGATACAATGAGGGGCGAGAACACCTTCCTCAACTACTCATTCAGTAGAATGCATATGGGTCAAAAGTGCGCTGGGTTTGCATACTTTGCTTCTACAAAACCAGTGAATAAATTGTCACCAAAAATATTTAGACCCATCAAGTTAACAAGTGATGAAGTTAAACTCTTCAATCAGGGGAACTCTAATGTCAGAGCCTTTATCAAAGGCGACCAGAAGATAGTCATTATTGATGGGAAGAAAATATTAAGTCTTAGTAAAGAAAATAAAATTAATGAGATATGGAGCAATAATATTACTAAGCTGTATCTAAAGAAAGGGTACTTTATTGCAGACCTTGATAATGATGGGAATATCGAAGTCCTTCTTGACTATGCAGGGCATGTTACAATCAACGAGCTGAGTGGTTCAGGAGTAGATATGCTACTGCAAATTCCAGCGTTAGTGGATGAGTCTGAAGTAGATGGAGCTATTGATTATTCTTACAAGCTACTAATGAAACATAAGGCTGCCCCCGATTGATGACGGCTTCCGACTCATTGCGGTCACTCGGTGAAGTATTTCCCAATCCATAAATGAGTCTGAAAGCACCGTCTCATATTTTAGTTTCTTTGTACTCTTACGTTTAGTGCAAAGATATCATCAAAAAGTTTACTTCTAGC
>JAJFLD010000148.1 GCA_021772875.1 Ghiorsea sp.
CGTGTGGAAACAGGTTTGGTGGTTGAAACAGGTTCAGCTCGCGAAACACACCATTTTGCGACATTGGCAGGTTTTGGGGCTGAAGCCATCAATCCCTATTTGGCTTTTGAAACTTTGATTGATATGCATCACGATGGTCAGCTTTCTAAAGATTTGGCCTTGGAAGATATCGAACCACGTTTTATCAAAGCCATTGGTAAAGGTCTGCATAAAGTGATGTCTAAAATGGGCATTTCTACCTATCAATCGTATTGTGGCGCACAAATTTTTGAAGCCTTTGGATTGTCTACTGCTTTTGTAGATAAATACTTTAAAGGTACAGCCAGCCAAATCGAAGGCGTTGGCATTGATGAAATCGCCAAAGAAGCTGTAATGCGCCATCAATTGGCCTACGGCAATTCACTTATCCATAAAAATGCTTTGGATGTGGGTGGTGAATACGCTTGGCGTGTGCGTGGTGAAGAACACGCACTTGGCCCAGAAATGATTGCCAAATTGCAACATGCTGTACGTAGCAGCAATTATGAGCTCTACAAAGAATTTGCCGATCATATCAACAATCAAGCAGGTCGCTTGGTCACTTTGCGTGGTTTGTTCAAATTCAAAACCAGTCAATCAATTCCTATTGATGAGGTAGAGCCTGCAACCAACATCGTCAAACGTTTTGCGACAGGTGCCATGTCTTTTGGCTCTATTTCACATGAAGCACACAGCACATTAGCGATTGCCATGAACCGCTTGGGCGGTAAGTCCAACACCGGTGAAGGTGGTGAAGAAGTTGAACGTTTCACCCCACTTGCCAATGGCGATTCTATGCGTTCGGCCATCAAACAAGTGGCATCAGGCCGTTTTGGTGTCACCACTGAATACCTTGCCAATGCAGATCAAATTCAAATCAAAATGGCACAAGGCGCAAAACCGGGTGAAGGTGGGCAACTACCAGGGCATAAGGTTGATGCGCGCATTGGTAAAGTGCGTCATGCAACACCAGGTGTGGGTTTGATTTCTCCGCCGCCTCACCATGATATTTATTCGATTGAAGATTTGGCACAATTGATTTTTGACCTTAAAAACACCAATACTGATGCTGATATTTCGGTAAAACTTGTATCCGAGATTGGTGTCGGCACCGTGGCTGCAGGTGTGGTCAAAGCCCATGCTGATCACGTGGTGATTGCAGGCCATGATGGTGGCACGGGTGCTTCACCACTGACATCCATCAAATATGCAGGCAGCGCTTGGGAAGTTGGGCTTGCTGAAACACAACAAACTTTATTGCTTAATCGCTTGCGTAGTCGCACACGTTTACAAGCCGATGGTCAAATGCGTACAGGTCGCGATGTTGCAATTGCTGCATTGCTTGGCGCTGATGAAGTTGCTTTTGGTACCATCGCTTTGGTGGCTGAAGGTTGTATCATGATGCGCAAATGTCATTTGAATACTTGCCCTGTGGGTGTTGCAACCCAAGATGCTGAGTTGCGCAAACAATTTGTGGGTAAACCTGAAGATGTGATTAACTACTTCATGTATGTTGCCCAAGAAACACGTGAAATCATGGCAGAACTTGGCTTCCGCACTTTTGATGAAATGATTGGTCGTGTTGATATGTTAGACACCAACGATGCTGTGCGTCATTGGAAGTCGCAAGGTTTAGATTTATCTCCTATTTTCCACCAAGTCGAAGCCAATGGCACAGACCCAAGACATACCCAAAAACAAGATCACGGTCTTGATGTTTTGATCGACAACAAACTTATCGCAGAAGCAAAACCTGCGCTTGAACATCAAACACCTGTTATCATCAATACAAACATTTGTAATGTTGATAGAAGTTTTGGCACCATGTTATCAGGCAAAGTTGCCAAGCTTTATGGCCATGCTGGACTGCCTGAAGATACCATTGCCATCAACGCCAAAGGTACGGCAGGCCAATCCCTAGGTGCGTGGTTGGCACGCGGCATTAGCATTAACCTTGTTGGCATTGCCAATGATTATGTCGGCAAAGGTTTGTCTGGTGGTCGCATCAGCATTCGCCCGCCTGAAGAAACACCCATCAAAGCCGAAGAAAACAGCATTGTCGGCAACACTGTATTGTTTGGAGCCATTGATGGTGAAGCATATTTTAACGGTATTGCTGGTGAACGTTTTGCAGTGCGCAACTCTGGTGCAACTGCTGTGGTTGAAGGTGTAGGTGATCATGGCTGTGAATACATGACAGGTGGTACAGTGGTCGTTTTAGGCGAAACAGGCCGTAACTTTGCTGCAGGCATGTCTGGTGGCATGGCTTATGTGTTTGACCAAACTGGTGATTTCGAAAATCGCTGTAATATGGCGCAAGTAAGCCTTGAGCCACTGTTAGCAGAAGACACAGCCCTTGAAACACTCTACAACCTAGGTGGCGACTTAGAAACTCACGGCAGAGTAGATATTAACCATAGCCTCAATCAAAATGACGAAAAGATTTTACACGATTTAATCGTGCGGCATGTGCATTATACCAACTCAGCACGTGGTAAAGAAATCTTGGATAACTGGGATGCTTCATTGGATAAGTTTGTGAAAGTGATTCCTGTGGATTACAAACGTGCTTTGGCAGAACGCGAAGCTGAAAAAAATGCAGCAAACCATGCTGAAAAAGTGAAGGAGTCTACTCATGGGTAAGCCAACAGGGTTCAAAGAATTTGAACGTGAGAACCTTACTTATGCGCCTGTCAAAGAAAGGGTTGTCCATTTCAAAGAATTTTCAAAACTTCCTGAAGACTTAAGCACCCAAGGTGCGCGTTGTATGGATTGCGGCATTCCATTTTGTCATAGTGGTTGTCCTGTAAAAAACATTATTCCTGATTGGAATGATTTGGTGTACAAAAACCAATGGCGTGATGCTTTGGATGTGTTGCACTCCACCAACAATTTCCCTGAGTTTACAGGCCGTATTTGTCCTGCACCTTGTGAAGAAGCATGCACCATCAATCTGATTGGTGATGCTGTGACCATCAAAAACATTGAGCTTGCCATCATTGAAAAAGGATTTGATGAGGGTTGGGTCACACCAGAAATTGCTGAAAGTAAAACAGGTAAAAATGTAGCCATTGTTGGCTCTGGCCCCGCTGGCATGGCCGCTGCGCAACAATTGGCTCGTGTTGGTCATGATGTGGTACTTTTTGAGAAGCAAGATCGCATCGGTGGTTTGATGCGTTATGGCATTCCCAATTTTAAATTTGAAAAAGATGTGATTGATAGGCGCATGGCGCAAATGCAAGCTGAAGGTGTTGAATTTCGCGTGAATCAACATATTGGTGTTGATGTGCCTGCAAAATCATTGCTGCAAGAGTTTGATGCGGTGGTATTAACAGGTGGTGCTGAAG
>JAJFLD010000149.1 GCA_021772875.1 Ghiorsea sp.
TTGCATTAACACTTGAGGGTAATCATGTATAAATCGATTACAGGCTATTTATCTCGCAAACGATTTTTGTTCTTTGGCATCATGCTTGGCATTGGAATCTGGCCAATAGATGCTTTGGTAGATGTAATTATGTTTTACGAACATGGGTTTATTCAAGAGCTATTTTCCCCTTCCCAGACAGAAGTTTATTTCAGAAGTGTAGTGATGCTTTTATTTTTTTCGCTTGGCGTTTATATCCAATATGTGACACAACAACTGCAAGGCAATGAAGAACGTTTTTCCTTGGCTATGCGTGGTGCCAATGATGGTTTATGGGATTGGAATCTCAACAGCAATGAAGTGTATTATTCTCCTCGTTGGAAAGAAATGTTGGGATATCATGAGGAAGAATTAGGGAACACACTGGATACGTGGGCCATGTTGGTTCATCCTGATGATAAAGACTGGGTGCTTAAAAAGGTTCAAGACTATGTCGAAGGTAAAACCAATGCCTTTGAAGCTGAAATGCGTATGCAACATAAAAATGGGCAGGAAGTTATTGTTCTCTCTCGTGCATTTTTGGTGCACCATGATTCAAATAACAAACCTATCCGTCTCGTTGGTACCCATGTAGACATCACCGAGCGCAAACATTCTAGAGAATTACAAGAATCCATATCAGAAATTCTTGAGAAGATTGCAGCAGGGCTACCCGTGAATGATGTCTTTGAATCAATTATACGGGTGTTTGAATCCCATTATCCAGATATGCGTGCTTCAATTTTAGAAGTGAAAAACAACAGGCTTTGTCATGGTGTAGCCCCCAGCCTTCCCGCAGCATACAATAAGGCCATCGATGGCTTAGTGATTGGCCCAATGGTTGGTTCATGTGGCGCGGCGGCATATTTAAAAGAGCGTGTCATTGTTTCAGACATTGCCACTGATCCACGTTGGGCACCTTATGTTGATTTGGCTTTAACACATCATCTCAAAGCTTGTTGGTCTGAGCCTATCCTCTCCGCGCAAGGTGATATCCTCGGCACCTTTGGCATGTATTATGATTATGCTTGCGCCCCAAGGGATGATGAACTCCATAATATTTCTATTGCTGCAAAATTGGCAGGCATTGCCATTGAACGTGAGCTAAGCATTGGCAAACTGCGTAAGATTTCCACTGCCGTTGAACAAACAGGTGAATCTATCTTTATCACCGATAGAGAAGGCATGATTGAATATGTGAACCCTGCTTTCAGTAAAATCACAGGTTATACCGCTGCTGAAGTGCTGGGCAAAAAAACATCCATGTTAAATGCCGATCATCAAACCTCACTTTTCTCCAAAGAAATATGGGAAAGCATTACCCATGGCAAAGCATGGTATGGCACACTTATCAATCGCAAAAAAGATGGCACCCCCTATCCGGCTATCATGTCTGTCACCCCAGTACATGACGACAATGGCAAAATCACCCACTATGCAGGGCTGCAACAAGACATGACCGACTACAAATCCATGGAAAATAAATTTCTACAAGCGCAAAAAATGGAATCCATAGGCACCTTAGTCGGAGGCATTGCTCACGACTTTAATAATATGTTAGGTGCTATGCAGAGTAATATTTATTTGGCCAAGATGAATTTAGATAATCTAGAAGATGTGGATCATCGCTTAGATAACATTGAAAAACTCAGTCAGCGCGCCGCAGATATGATTCGCCAATTGCTCACCTTTGCACGCAAAGACAGGGTAAATATGCATTCTTTTTCACTCAGCTCCTTTATTAAAGAAGGTTTTAAGCTTGCTAGAACCGCCATCCCAGAAAATATAGAGCTTATTTATGATGCCTGCCCAGATGCATTGATGGTTCATGGTGATCCAACACAGCTGCAACAAGCATTGATGAATATGCTCAACAATGCTCGTGATGCAGTCTTAACCATGAGCCATCCTAAAATTAAATTAAGCCTTAGCTTTTTTGAAGCTTCTGAAGCCTTCCTCAAAACTCACCCCAATTTAAAAGGCTCCACCTTTGCCAAGCTTACCGTTCAAGACAATGGTTATGGTGTTTCACAAGAACATTTAAATAAAATTTTCGAACCCTTCTTCACCACCAAAGGTGTTGGTGAAGGCACTGGTTTAGGATTGGCTATGGTTTATGGCACTGTACAAACACATGCAGGTGCCATTGAGGTGGTCAGTGAAGTCGATGTTGGCACGGCATTCCATATTTATTTGCCTTTAAAAGAACATGCGCTTGAAAACAACGACCCCAAAGAACTGGCCATTGTGCAAGGCCAAGGCGAAACGATTCTCATCGTTGATGATGAAGAAGATATTCGCAATATTACAGCCGAAGTTTTAAGCAGCTTAAATTATAACGTATTAAAAGCAGAAAATGGCATCATCGCTTTAGACATATTCAAAGCACGCCAACAAAACATTCATCTCATTCTCACCGACATTGTAATGCCTAAAATGGGTGGCCTCGAATTGGTCGCAGCTGTGCGCCAATTTGATCAACACATACCCTTCATTTTCGCCACGGGGTACACCAAAGATGAAGCCTTATTATCTGATGAAAAAATCAAGAAAAAATCAATCATTAGCAAACCATTTTCCGTTGAGCAATTAAGCCATTTGATACAAAAATACCTTAAAAAAACCTGATTCCTTCTTCTCTCGCTTATTTCAAAATTTTCAACCACAATAAATACAATCCAATATGGCTTGACAATGTTATGCTTTGCCTCTTTTTTTTACGCCAAACATCGAGCAAAACATTCCACACAGGAGCCAACCCGTTTATGATCCCACAAACTGATAATAAAAACATGGTCTTTGGTGAATTTATTGCACTCATGGCTTTGATGATGTCACTCATGGCGCTGTCCATTGATATCATGCTTCCTGCTTTATCCCAAATTGGCCATGACCTCAAAGTCTTACACGACAATGATAATCAACTCATCATTTCATTTCTCTTTTTGGGTTTTGCTTTAGGTATGGTTGTTTATGGCCCAATGTCAGATAGTTTTGGGCGCAAATCTGCTGTCTACTTGGGCTTGTCGATTGCTATTGCTGGCTGTTTCATGTCACTTTTTTCAGAATCCTATTTCTTTATGTTGCTTGGCCGATTCTTACAAGGTCTTGGCTTGGCGTCGGCAAGGATTATTACTGTCGCTTTGGTTCGCGATTTATATCGTGGCGATGAAATGGGTAAAGTGATGTCGCTTATCATGACTATATTTATCCTAGTACCTATTCTTGCTCCTACCTTGGGTCAGGGTATTTTATTCGTTGCGGATTGGCGCATGATTTTCGCTTTTATTTTAGGTTTAAGCATGCTTGTATTGATTTGGTTTGGCATACGTCAGATTGAAACAATCCCTGTCGCAAAACGAACACCTTTTTCCTTCACCGATATTTTTCAAAACCTATTATTGATATTTAAAAACAAAGAGGTGATGGGTTACACCATCATGTCAGGTTTGGTTTTTAGTGCTTTTTTAGGTTATCTCAACTCCACACAACAAATTTTTCAAGATCTGTATCAGCTGGGTGCCATGTTCCCTATTTACTTTGGTGCTTTGGCTATTGCAGTTGGTTTGGCATCCCTATTTAATGCTAAATTTGTGATGATATATGGCATGCAAACCATGTCCAAATATGCATTGCTGACGATTGGTGTTGTCTCTATCCTATTCTTCTTTATTGCTTTTCAATCCCATGGACAGCCACACCTATGGCAATTGATGACTTTTTTAGCCATTGTACTTTTTTGCTTTGGCATACTTATGGGTAATCTCAATGCTTTAGCCATGGAACCTTTGGGTAAAATGGCTGGTTTAGGTGCTTCTTTGGTGGGTGCATTGTCCACGTTTATCGCCGTCCCTTTTGGTTTTATCATTGGTCAAAGTTATAACAATTCCATCCTGCCACTGGTCTTGGGCTTTGTCATATTTAGCCTCTTATCTCTAGCTACGATGTTTTGGATTGGCGCAAAGAAACCTATCCAGCTTTGAGTGCTGGTCATCATGCTTTCTTTTGGGCAACGATTTGCTTTTCATCTGCTGCTCGGTTTTAATATGTCTGCTAAAAAAAACGTGAATGCCACTTCAAGGGCAAAAGGAAAAAGCTATGCAAACTACGATTGTTCAAATTCAAAAACTGCCTCATGGCGAAGACCTAGAGCTGCCCTTTTATGCGACAACACAGGCCGCTGGTGCTGATATACGCGCTGCAGTTAACGAAGATGTCATCATCAAACCTGGTGAACATGTTTTGATTAAAACAGGTTTTGCTATGGCTTTAGCTCAAGGGTATGAAGCGCAAATTCGCCCTCGCTCAGGGTTGGCTTATAAACATGGTATTACTGTGTTGAATGCGCCAGGCACCATTGATGCCGATTATCGTGGTGAAGTAGGTGTGATTCTTATCAATCATGGTAAAGAGTCTTTTGTGGTAACACGCGGTGAACGCATTGCCCAAATGATTATCGCCCCCTTTGTACAAGCTTCATTCACCCAAGTCACAGCATTGTCCGAAACCGTACGCGGTGAAGGTGGGTTTGGTAGTTCAGGTCGTCAATAAACTTCGCGTGCCTAAACATATCGCAATATTTGGTGGTAGCTTTGACCCACCGCATCTGGGTCATCAAGCTTTGGTAGAAGCTGCTTTAAACTTGCTCAATATTGATGAATTATGGTTGATGCCTGTGGGTTTAGCCGTACACAAAAAGCTTTCTGACAAAGCTTCAACAACACAACGCATGACATGGCTAAAACAAATGTTTGCCGCTGAAAAAAAAGTTAAAATCATGGATTGGGAAATCAATAGCCCAAAAGCCATCCCTGCCATCGACACTTTACGCCGATTCCATGATGAATATCCAGCCCACACACCCACTTGGTTGATGGGCATGGATTCCTTTTTGGATTTAAGCCATTGGGTGGATTATCCTCAGCATCAAACACTGTGTAATCTTGCTGTTTTTCAGCGCAAGGGTTATGAAAGAGACGTGATAACAAACACTTGGCAAACGCTAAGTTTGGCAGCATGGCAACAGCAACGGCCTACACAAGCTGGACATATTGTAACATTATCAGCCAACTTACCCGACATTTCAGCCAGTGTAATTCGTGAAAATGTGCAGGCCAACAGACACTTCTTAGCGCAAAGCACCTGCAATGCTATTTTAGTCTGTTATGATTCGAATTTACGTAAAACATAAGAGAGAAGATACATGAGCGAAAAGAAAAGCATCGATCAATTAACTGCTGAAGTGATTGCAGCCATTGAAGATAAAAAAGGGCAAGACATTGTCACCCTCAATGTACAAGGGCGTTGCAACTTTGCAGACCGTTTCATCTTGGCAACAGCTCGCACCGACCGCCAACTCAAAGCTTTAGCCAATGGTGTGCGCACCATCGGACATAGCAACGATATGACTGCACGTGTTGATGGCTTGGAAGCATTGGAATGGCTGGTGGTAGATTTGGGTGATGTGGTTGTGCATCTATTCTTACCAGAAGTACGCGCAACATTTCAACTCGAACGCCTTTGGAGCACACCAGAGGAAGCATGAACCTAAGGTTGTTGGTGGTCGGCAAAGCGGGCAAAGATTTTCGTGATTACGAAGCATCTTTGCGCAAACGCCTACAAGGTAGTGCCCAATTTGATATTGTTGAACTGCCTGAAAGCCGCGCCAAACAACCCAACCAAATCAAATCCGATGAAGCCAAAACAATATTAAAATCCGTGAAGCCAGATTTCATCCTCTTTGATGAATCAGGTCAAAACCTCAGCAGCATACAATGGGCAGATTTTTTTACCCAACAAGTGGGCAATGCAAATGTTGATTTTGTGATTGGTGGTGCTGCAGGTGTAGCCCAAGACGTACGCAAACAGGCCAAACATATCTGGAGTTTGTCCAACTTAACGCTACCTCATCAGCTGGCACGGGTATTGGTTGTTGAACAACTCTACCGTGCATTTTCAATCATCCAAGGGCATCCCTACCACAAAGTATGAAATTTTTATCGTTATTATGCCTTGCTATGTTGCTTCCTTCGCTTTGGGGCAATGCTGAAGCTGCGCGGGATATGCAAGCTGAATTACAAAGCATTCAAGAACAAAAACAATTGATTAAAAAAGCACAGCACGATCTTAACCTTGAGCTGGGGCAAGTGGGTAAAAATTTAAAACAATTGGACATCGCTTTATTGCAAGCACGCCAAGAATATCGTGATGTACGCAAAGCACTTGTCACCGTAGATAAACATCTTCAAGAACTTGCGCTTGAAAAAGAAAACATCAATAAACGCATGGAAGATCTGTATCAACAAATGGTCAACGAAGCATCTATTGCCTACCAGCGCGGAAGAACCCAATCCATTTGGGTGGACATTTTATCGGATACTTCCATCACAGAAATACCTCACCGACAATTCCTCTTAAAATCGGCCATGTTGGCGCAGGAAAAAGATAGACAAGTTTGGCGTGTGAATATGGCAAAGCTTGCCCTCGTTGAACAAGAAGAACAGGCCAATAAAGACAAACTGATTGTGCTACAAGAAGAACGTAAAAATGCAGAGCAAGCGCTGGTAAGCAAAATCACCGACAAACGCAATGCCGCCAAACAGCTGCGCTCTAGCATCCAAAGTAAAAAAGCACAGGAAAAACGTTTGGCCCTCCAAGAAAAAGCATTAAAACGTTTGTTGGATGGTTTAGGTGATACCTTGCTCGCCAGCGACAAAAAAACACAAGCTTTATCCATACGCAAGTCAAAAGGTAAACTTCCTTGGCCTATCAAAGGCAATGTCATGGTCGCTTTTGGGCAACAAACAAGTACGGGAGTAAAGCTAGCTGGTGTACATATTGCTCCAGAAAAACGCAGTGAGTCTGGTAAGCTGGTACATGCTTTAGGGCAAGGGCAAGTTCGTTATGCCGATTGGTTTGGTGGTTATGGTTTGATGATGATTGTTGATTATGGGCATGGCATCATGGCAGTGTATGCCCATAATGATGCCCTACACAAACAAATTGGTGATTGGGTAGAAAAAGATGAAATTTTGGCAGAAGCAGGAAGCACAGGTTGGATTGATGATGTACGTTTGTACTTTGAGATCAGGGATGAAGGAAAATCTGTGAACCCCGCGCGCTGGTGCACTAAATAATAAAGACCATAGAGGCAATACAATGACTTTAAAAACAACACGTTGGGTAATTTCAGTCGGCACATGTGCCGTGCTCACCATGGCTTGGCTAACATGGCAGCCACAGGCCGCAA
This sequence comes from Ghiorsea sp., assembly GCA_021772875.1. Classification (GTDB taxonomy): domain Bacteria; phylum Pseudomonadota; class Zetaproteobacteria; order Mariprofundales; family Mariprofundaceae; genus Ghiorsea. Next base: position 7,268 of record JAJFLD010000149.1, read on the forward strand.
TCAGCCAAACCCAAACAGCAGTTGATTATACGGAAATGAAGAAGTTTTCCGATGTGATGAGTGCCGTACGCCAATATTACGTTGAAGAACGCACCGATAAAGATCTGATTGAAGGCGCACTTAAAGGCATGTTATCCAATCTTGATCCACATTCTACGTATATGGACAAAGAAATGTTCAGCAAGATGATGGAAGATACCAGTGGCGAATTTGGTGGTTTGGGCATTGAAATTGCCTCAGCAGAAGGTGGTATTCGTATTGTCTCTCCCATTGATGATACCCCAGCTTACCGCGCAGGGCTTAAATCAGGTGATTTAATTATTCGCATTGGTGATGTGTTGGCGCGTGACATAACGCTGCCAGAATCGGTGAAAATGATGCGTGGCAAACCCGGCACAAGCATTACCCTAACCATATTCCGCAAAGATGAAGCGCGTAGTTTCGATGTTAAAATCGAACGTGCTATCGTGCAAACAGAATCTGTTAAAACAGACATTTTAGCACCTGGTTATGCTTATTTGCGTGTTACCCAGTTTCAAGAACATACAGCCCAACAACTCGAAGAAAAACTAGATGCCATTCGCAAACAATCTGGCGGCAAAGTGTTGGGCGCAGTGCTTGATTTACGCGATAACCCGGGTGGCTTGTTGGATCAAGCTGTAGCTGTGAGCGATTTATTTCTTAATAATGGTGGCATTGTTAGTACCAAATCGCGTGTGGGAAATAATATGTCATTTAAAGCTGAAAGTGGCGATGCTTTAAAGGGCGCACCACTTATCGTTTTGATCAATGGTGGTTCTGCTTCTGCATCTGAAATTGTAGCTGGTGCATTTCAAGATAATAAACGTGCTGTATTGATGGGCACACGAAGCTTTGGTAAAGGCTCAGTGCAACGCATCATCCCCTTGTCCGACGGCTCAGCTTTTAAACTCACCACATCATTGTATTACACCCCTAGTGGCCGCTCTATCCAAGCTACAGGCATTGATCCTGATGTTGAGGTTGAATCCGTACGCTTAAAAATTGAAGATGATGGTTCAGACCGCCCAGAACGTGTATCCGAACGCAACATGAAAGGTCATCTTGCCAATGGCAATGGTAAAACCAAAACCAAAAAGGAAGAAGAAACTGTTGCCGGACAACCGAGTGAAAAAATGGTTGAGCGTTTAACAAAAGATGTTCAACTCCAACGTGCTTTAGACTTGCTTCAAGGTTTACATGTGTTGGGGAAAACATCTTAACGCCTGACTCCGTTCTCTTCTTTTGAAAAAGAAACGTGTACCTACTAAAAAGACCTACCCGCTTGCCTTCAGTTTTGGGCTTGTTGGTATTGGACTGCTACTGGGTTTGTTAATCTGGGTGGGGAGTGATGCATACATCACTTCTCAACTTGATGAACAAACCATCACAGAAGAGCAAGCCGAAGAAGTATCCATCGCTGAAATCATTGCGCCTATCATGGAGCAAGAAAATACATACACCCTCACCTTTGAGGACCAGCTACCTGATCCCACCTTACAAGAAGAAAAAATAGCCAGCACCACAAGCACCCATGAAAACAGGCATCTGCTTGCCTTGATTATTGATGATGTTGGTTATGATCTCAAAGCCTTAAGAAGAGTGCTCGCTTTACCCTACACACTCACCGTATCCATACTTCCTGACGCACCACATGCCAAAGAAGCCGCGCAGATGGCCTATCAGCATGGTGTGCAAGTGATGTTGCATATGCCTATGCAAACAACCAATCCAAAATACCAAAATAAAATGGAACATTTTTATTTGCACACCAAAATGCGTAAAGATGAATTCAGAAAAGTGTTTGAAGATGCTCTTGCCAAAGTACCCCATGCGGTTGGTATTAATAATCATATGGGTTCTGCTTTAACTGAAGATCAACAGTCTATGCTGTGGTTGATGGAGCTTTGTCAGGAACACGATTTATTTTTTATTGATTCCAGGACATCTTCTTCATCCGTAGCTGCCAAAGTTGCAAAAGCATCAGGCATTGCTTGGAATGAACGGGATATCTTTCTTGACCATTCTGTTGAAGCAACAGCGCTACAACATGCTTGGCAGTCTGCAATAACCTGTGTAGAGAAAAACGACCATTGCATTATGCTCGCACATCCACACCAAGAAACGCTCGACTTCTTAGAACACAGCATGCAAGGGCTTAACCATCAAGCATTTGTACCCATCATAAACGTGTTAAAATAATTGCTCTAACGTACTTTTTTGATGGCTCTGTATAATTCCTTAAGACCACATGGTTTCTGCAAAAACCCTGAAAAACGCACCTCTTCAAAATATTTAGAGACGTCATTTTCGCTATAACCACTTGATATGATAATTTTCACTTCAGGGTTTAATGCTTTCAAGGCTGAAACACATGCTTTGCCACCCATATTGGGCATTGTCATATCCAACAATACCAATTCAATATCGGTTTGGTGTTGCTTATAAAGCTCCACGGCTTGTAACCCATCACTTGCTAGCAATGATTCATAGCCTAAATCTTCAAGCATCACCTGCATCGTTTCTAAAACTACATCTTCATCATCAACCAGTAGCATCTTGCCGCTTGGTTGAAACTTGCGGAGAGCATCATACTCTTCAACCATCGTATCATCCTGATTATCGTGGTTTTTTGCTGCAGGAAAGGCAACCCTAAACGTGCTACCTTTGCCTAGCTCTGACTCTAATTGGATGAGGCCTGCGTGTCCACGTACAATGTCGTGCATGGTGCTCATTCCTAAACCATGCCCGGTAAATTTAGTGGTGAAAAATGGCTGAAAAATCTTATGAATGGTTTCAACATTCATACCACAACCTTCATCGGAAACTTCAATGTAAACATAGGCACCTGGA
>JAJFLD010000150.1 GCA_021772875.1 Ghiorsea sp.
GCGTTGCCAGCTGGGTTTCGGGTGATTTGCAGCAATGATGCCACACCACTTGCTGGCATGGCTGATGAGGCGCGTCATTTTTATGCTTTACAGTTTCATTCTGAAGTAACGCATACCAAACAAGGTACAGCAATCATTTCGCGTTTTGTGCATGATATTTGTGGCTGTGTCCGTGATTGGAATATGCCCAATTATATTGATGAAGCGGTGGCTTCTATTCGCGCCCAAGTGGGTGATGAAGAAGTGATTCTTGGCCTGTCGGGCGGCGTGGATTCATCGGTAGCAGCAGCTTTGTTACAGCGCGCGATTGGTAACCAGTTAACCTGTATTTTTGTGGACAATGGATTGCTTCGGTTAAATGAAAGCGAACAAGTGATGGAAATGTTTGCGGGTCATCTGGGTGTGAAAGTTGATCGTGTTGATGCATCTGAGGCATTTCTTGGTCATTTGGCAGGTGTAACTGAGCCAGAAGCCAAGCGTAAGATTATTGGTCGTGAGTTTGTGGAAGTTTTTCAGGCAGAGGCAGAGCGTATGCCCAATGCCAAATGGTTGGCACAAGGTACTATTTACCCTGATGTTATCGAATCTGCAGGCGGGAAAAATAAAAAAGCACATACCATCAAAAGCCATCACAATGTGGGTGGACTTCCTGATACTTTACATCTAAAATTACTTGAGCCTTTGCGAGAGCTATTTAAAGATGAGGTACGCGAATTAGGTGTGGCTTTAGGTTTGCCGCGTGAAATGGTGTATAGGCATCCTTTTCCGGGTCCTGGTTTGGGTGTACGTATTCTTGGTGAAGTAAAGAAAGAATATGCGGATTTATTACGCCAAGCGGATGCAATTTTCATCGAGGAATTGCGAGCTTCTGGTTGGTATGATAAAACTTCGCAAGCATTTGTAGTCTTTTTGCCTGTGAAATCGGTAGGTGTTATGGGTGATGGTAGGACGTATGAGTGGGTTGTATCATTGCGGGCTGTGGAGACACAGGATTTTATGACAGCGCATTGGGCAGAGCTGCCGTATGCATTGCTGGGTAAAGTATCCAACCGCATTATTAATGAGGTGCGCGGTATTAACCGTGTAGTTTATGACGTTTCAGGAAAACCACCTGCAACGATTGAGTGGGAATAATATTGCAAGTTAAAAAAGAAAAAAGGTAACAGGAGCTAGTATGAACTTAAAAGTTGCATTGATTGCGTTAACGGCAGTGGGTTTGGTTGCTTGTAACGAAGAAAAGGCAGAGCAGAAACCTTTAACATTGGATAACGATGTGAAGAAGTTTAGTTATGCGATGGGTATGGATGTTGGCCGCTCATTAAAAGGCTTGGAAGTTGAAGTCGACGAAGCTGCATTTTCTCAAGCAGTGCGTGATGCATTGGCTGGTTCAGAAACAATTTTAAAAGAAGAAGAATCGGCAAGAATCAAGCAAGATTTTTTCCGCAAAAAACAAGAAGGACAAATGGCGGAGCGCAAAAGCTTAGGTGAGAAAAACAAAGCTGAAGGTGCGGCATTCTTGGCTGAAAATGCCAAGAAAAAAGGTGTGACTGTTACCGACAGTGGTTTGCAGTATGAAGTGATTACGATGGGTGATGGTGATAAACCTAAACCAGAAGATAAAGTTAAAGTAGATTACAAAGGTACTTTGATTGATGGCACTGAGTTTGATTCATCTTATTCGCGCGGGCAGCCTATTTCATTTCCATTAAATGGTGTTATCAAAGGTTGGACAGAAGGTGTTGCTTTGATGCCTGTTGGCAGCAAGTTTAAATTTTATATTCCTTCTGAGCTTGCTTATGGTGAGCGCGGCGCTGGCGCAAAAATTGGCCCAGATGCAACACTTATTTTTGAAGTTGAGTTGCTTGCGATAGAAAAATAAGCGTTTAACTAATCGTTAGTATTTTTTATTTATGTTGAAACATTTTTGTGTTCAAACATTTTTGTTGTGCGCCTTCATTTATGGGGGCGCACTTCATGCTGTGGAATTTGAAGTTTATCAATCTTCGTACAAACCCTTAAATTTAGCATTGCTGGTGGGGTCAGCGGATATCTATACAGCACAAAGCACGTTATTGACGCAGACCATAGCGCAAGACTTGGATGCTAGTCGTTCTTTCAAAAGTCTTGACCCCTTGAGCTATTTGCTGAATGCAAAAGAAGCGCTTGCGCATGTAGATTATGCCGACTGGCGTATTATTGGTGCAGATGTTTTGGTGTTGGCAGATCTTGTTAAGCTAGAAAAAGGTTGGGTTGCTGATGTGCAATTGCTTGACCCTTTTCGGCAAAAGTTGCTTGATAGACAAAAAATAACGTTAGAAGATGATGTTATTGATAGGGCTTTTGCCCACCGTATTGCTGATTATATTTATCACCAACAAACAGGGTTACCCAGTTATTTTTCATCACAAATTGTGTTTGTAGAAAAGCTTAAAACTGGCTCTGATTTGATGATGATGGATCATGATGGTGAGGGTTTAAAAACAATAGCTAAAAACTTCAGCTTGTTGCTGTCGCCAGATTTATCACCGGATAGAACACAAGTTGCAATGAACATCTATGTGGATAACAAGCCTAGGCTTGTATTTTTCAACTTAAAAGATGGTAAAACCACAACCTTTGCAAATTTTGAAGGTTTAAATAGTGCGCCTGAATTTTCTCCTGACGGTCGTTTTGTGGCAGCGGCTTTGTCTTATACAGGTAATAGTGAAATCCATATTTATGATATTAAAAAGAAAAAATGGAAGCAGTTTACAAAAAATGAAGGCATAGATACCACGCCCACGTGGTCACCCGATGGGAAGTGGATTGCGTTTACCAGCAACCGCAATGGTTCACCGCAAATCTATCGCAAGTCGTTATCAAACGGCAAAATCATCCGCGTTAGCCTTGATGCCAATTATAACACCTCACCTGTTTGGGCACCTATTGGTGATCGCATCGCATTTGTCACCAAAAAAGAGTGGGAATACGCTATTGCAACTGTACATATTGATGGCACAGGACTGCGTTATTTGGCAACAGGTCAACGCATAGAGTCGCCGGCTTGGTCGCCCAATGGGCAAATGGTGCTATATTCGGCGGAAGAAGATGGAAAGAAGCATATTTATAGTGTGCCTATTTGGGGCGGGGAAGCCAAACGTATGACACCTATAGATATGGATGCATCTGATCCAACTTGGTCAAGATAATGAAGGATAGAGGGATGATATACATGCGTAGTGTTTTTAAAATAATCTTGTTGGCTATGGTGATGTCACCATTTACATCAGCAGCGATAGGTTTAACGCCTGATCAGCTGCGCATGGTGGAGCAGCTATCTCCGCAACAGAAGGCTTCTTTGGCTAAACAATATGGTGTGGATGCCCCAACCACTTCACAACAATCTTCGGTAACCTTCCCGCAAACAGTTGGCTCTAGGGCGGTGGGGCAAGGGAGTATTGAGCAAGATGCAGCGATAAAAACAACCGATGAAAAAATGATAAATGCTGACAGTCAAGTATCAGTCGGTGTTGATGCTCCTGTTGAAAAAATAACTGGCCAAACAGGATCAGATACGATTGAGCTCAAGCGTGCTTTTTCTGATTTTGTGCGTGGGTCGGAAGCATTGCAAGTAGATACAAGTCAGTTAAAGCAGTTTGGTTATGAGCTTTTTGCAGGTGTACCAAGCACATTTGCACCAGCCACTGATGTGCCCGTGCCTTCAGAATACGTACTTGGACCAGGTGATGAGTTAGAAGTGCAACTGTTCGGGCAAAAGAGCAGTCTTTTCACTTTGGTTGTGGATAGAGAGGGCTCTGTTTCGTTTCCTGATATTGGCCCTTTAACTTTAGCAGGTATGAGTTTCTCTCAAGCTAGAGCGTATATTGCTCAGCAGGTGGGCGACAAAATGGTTGGCATAACTGCGAGTATTAGCATGGGTAAGTTGCGTTCAATTCGTGTTTTTGCCTTAGGTGATGTCGAGCGACCTGGTTCTTATGTAGTGAGTGGCTTGGCAACATTGTCACATGCATTGTTTGTTTCGGGAGGGGTGAAAAAAATTGGTTCATTGCGCCATGTGCAGCTGAAACGGCAAGGCAAAGTAATAGTGACGCTAGATTTGTATGACTTCTTGCTTCAAGGAGATACCAGTAAAGATGTCCGATTAATGCCAGGTGATGTTGTTTTTGTGCCTCCTATTGGCAAAACAGCAAGCATTGCAGGTGAGGTGGTTCGCCCTGCGATTTATGAATTGAAGGGCTCAGTTGATGTTGCGGACATGGTAAAACTTGCGGGCGGTTTTTTGCCTAAAGTATACCGTGAAGAGGCGTTGTTGGAGCGGATTAATGATTCGGGAAATCAATCTGTTAAAAGTTTTTCGCTGGAAGGTAAAGGGCTGAAAGTGGGTGTTCAAAATGGGGACGTGATTAAAATATTTTCAACATTAAATTTCGAAGAAAATCCGGTGATGTTGATTGGTAATGTTAAACGGCCAGGAAAATATGCGTGGAAGAAAGGCATGCACTTATCTGATTTGATTAAAAATGAATCCATGTTATTACCTGAAACTTATATGCAATATGGCATTGTAGAGCGTGAAGCTAAGGGGAATCGCGAGCCCGAAATTATTCGCTTTGAGTTAAATAATGTATTTTCAAAAAACAATGCAAACGGTGATTTACTGTTATCACCGCGCGACAAGGTTTTTGTTTTTCATAGATCAAATTTTCGTATTGCACCTAAAATATCCATCTCTGGGAGTGTGAAAACGCCAGGGGAATATGTACTGAAAAAGAATATGCATCTTATTGATGTTCTATTGGCTGCAGGTGGTTTGCTACGCGACAGTGATATGACTGAGGCCGAGCTTTACCGTACAGATGCTGTGACAAAGGCAGTTGATGTTATCAGGTTTGATTTATCAGCAGTGATGTCGGGGGGAGATAAGTCCAATATCTTGTTAAAAGATTTGGATCGCGTAGTTGTGCATTCCATTTGGGAAAAACAACAGCAATATAAAGTGCGGGTATCAGGGGAGGTTAATCACCCAGATGAATATGTGTTTGTTGATAATCATATGCGTTTGTCGGATTTGATTTTCGCAGCTGGTGGAGTGACCGAAATGGCCATGCTCCACAAGGGCGAAATAACAAGGTACACTGTAGTTGATGGTGAAGAGCGTGAATCTAGACATATGGAAGTTGATTTGTCTAAGGCCTTAGCTGGTGATGAGTATGCAAATATCATATTACAACCCTACGACACGCTTACTGTACGACGTTTAAGCAATTGGCGTTCTGCTGAGCATGTAAGCATTTTGGGAGAAGTGAAATATGCAGGCACTTACCCTATTGAAGATGGTGAAAAGCTAACGGATTTACTTAAGCGAGCTGGAGGGTTCACGGATAAAGCCTACTTAAAAGCCGCCGTGTTTACGCGAGAATCTATTAAGGTGGAACAACAGAAACAAATCAATGATATGGTGTCTCGAATGGAAGCAGAGATTGCACAGCTGGATATGGCCAGTGGGCAAATCAAGGATGCAATTTTACAAAAAAATCAACAAGCAAATCTTGCCGCAGCTAGGCGTGTTTTAGAACAGATGAAACAAACCAAAGCACTAGGGCGATTGGTGATTCGGTTGCAGGATATAACAGAATTAGAAAATGGTGTATTTAATTTGACGCTTAAAGATGGTGATACATTACATGTGCCACAGATACCAGATCAAGTGATGGTTGTTGGTCAAGTATATAATACAACAGCACTGCTTTATCGAAAAAATTATAATGTTGAAAATTATTTGGATGCTGCTGGAGGGCCGACACGCATGGCAGATAAAAAACGCATGTATGTGGTTCGTGCAGATGGTTATGTGGAACGCGTAAGTTCATGGGGAAACACTGATGTTTATCCAGGTGATGCAATTGTGGTACCAGAAAACTTAGATAATTTTAGTTTGCTAGATTCTACACTTGATTGGTCACGTGTGTTGATGCAATTGGGTGTTGGTATTGCTTCAATGAAAACCATAGGTATTCTCTAATGGGGGACAAAAAAAATGAGCGTGAACAACAAATAGCATTTGACCCTAGAATGATGCAAGCAATGTATGGTGGATTGGTTGAAGAAGATGAAATTGACTTGCTTGAATACTGGAGAGTCATTTGGAAAAAACGTTGGTTAATTATCGGGATTTCTTTCTTGGCTGCGGTGATTGCTGTAGGGCTATCTTTGATGATGCCTAATGTTTATCGTGCAGAAGCTTTACTTGCTCCTATGGGTGGAGAAAAGGATAAAGGCGGTATTTCGTCTATGTTGGGGGGGCTTGGTGGCATAGCATCTTTAGCAGGTGTATCATTAGGTGGCAATAGTTCAGTTGAAGAGAATATCGCAGTGATTAAATCTCGTGAATTTATTTGGGGGTTTGTAAAAGATGAGCAGCTCATGCCAATTCTTTTTGCAGCTGCATGGGATGCGGAATCTAAGCAGTGGTTGGCTAAAGATAAAGAAGATCAACCAAGTTTATGGGATGCGTGGCGACTTTTGGTTGAGGGAAGCTTGCTCAACGTGAATGTAAACAAAGATTCTGGATTGGTAAGTTTTACGATAGACTGGACAGACCCTGACCTCGCAAGTGTCTGGGTTACAAAGTTGGTGAAACGCATCAATACACATTTGCGGGAACGTGCGATTAAGCAAAGCCAAGAAAAACTGAAGTATTTGAATCATGAGTTAAGTAAAACATTGATTGAGGAAAATCGACAAGCTTTATATGAATTGATTTCGACCGAACAAAAACAAGCCATGTTGGCCAATACGCAGCAAGATTTTGCTTTTCGGGTGATTGACCCAGCGGTGGTGCCGGATAGGAAAATCAAACCTA
>JAJFLD010000016.1 GCA_021772875.1 Ghiorsea sp.
CCACTTTGGGATCAAAATGAAGGTGGGGTTACCAGAGCACAGCAAAGTGTTTATCAAACACAAGCTAAGCTGGATATCACGCAGCGAGAATTGCAAAACAGCTTAAAAATGAGTCGCCTACATTTAGAACACCTGATGAATCAAGCTGAAAATTATCATCGTAAGCTTTTAACAAAGGCTAAACGTGTATTCAAACTCACCCGCGAAGGGTTTGATGCAGGTGAGTTAAATATTCTAACACTTATTGATGCAAACAATACGTATTTCGATGCTCAAGCACGTTATTTAACGTTATTAGAAGAAGGTTGGCTGGAGTTATCTATGGTACGAAAATCGGCAGGGTTGTCGCTACTCTCTGAGCAGGATAAATCTGCTTTGATGGAGGAGAAATCATTATGATTCAGAGTCTGATTCGTTTTGCACTGATTCAACGTTTGATGCTTTTATTGCTTGCTATTGCATTATCTGTGGGTGGTTTTTGGGCGTTTAAAACATTACCTATTGATGCTTTTCCAGATATTTCATCGCCACAAGTACAGATTATTGTCAAAGCACCAGGGCTTTCTCCCAGTGAAGTTGAAAGTCGGATTACCATCCCACTAGAGATGGAAATGCAAGGGTTGCCGCAACAAACAGTGCTGCGTTCGATTACAAAATATGCATTGAGCATTATCAAGATTGATTTTGAAGAAGGCACAGATATTTATTGGGCACGTAATCAGGTGAGTGAACGTTTGGGTCAAGCATGGGGTGCTTTGCCACAAGGTGTGGCAGGCGGATTGGCTCCGATTACAACACCTTTGGGTGAATTGTATATGTACCGCGTTGAAGGTGAAGGTTATAGCAATAGCGAGTTGCGAGCGATACAAGATTGGATTATTCGCCCTAGATTACGCACGGTGGATGGTGTGGCAGACGTTAACTCATTGGGTGGTGAAGTCCGCGCTTTTGAAGTGACGCCTGATCCCAAAGCGTTAGTGAAATTTGGTGTGAGTCTTCATGATTTACAAATGGCTTTAGAAAATAATAACCGCAATGCAGGTGGCGACCGCATCGAACGGGGCGAGAAAATGTTGCTGGTGCGCACCATTGGCACTTTGCGTAATGAAGAAGATATTCGCCTTGTGACTGTAACCACGCGTAATGGTGTGCCCATCCATATCGGTGAGCTGGCGACAGTAACAATTGGCTCGCTTACGAGGTATGGCGCTGTAACAGCAGATGGTGAAGGCGAGGTGGTTACGGGGTTAACTTTATTACGCAAAGGTGCCAATAGCCGTACCACCGTAGAAGGTGTGAAACAAGAGCTGGAGAGCATTAAGGCAGCATTGCCAAAAGGTGTAACGATTGTACCCTTTTATGATCGCAGTGATTTGGTCTCTGCTGCGGTGGGCACTGTAGAAAAGGCTTTGGGTGAAGCTGTGATTTTGGTGCTGTTGGTGTTGATTGTGATGCTTGGTAATTTGCGCGCAGCACTTACTGTGGCTTTGATTTTGCCACTTTCGGTATTGTTTACGTTTATCATGATGCGTGTGACAGGTGTCTCAGCCAACCTCATGTCGCTTGGTGGATTGGCTATTGCCATTGGTATTTTAGTCGATGCTTCGGTGGTGGTGGTAGAAAATATTCATACCCAGTTGAGCCATGCGCCTAAGGGTGTGAATCGGTTGCACTTGATTTATCGGGCGGTTTTAGAAGTTGCAACACCTGTTATCAGTGGTGTTTTGATTATTATTGTGGTGTTTTTACCGTTGTTCAGCCTTACTGGTTTGGAAGGGAAAATGTTTGCGCCACTGGCGATCACCATTTCTTTTGCACTGATTGGTTCTTTGGTTTTATCACTGACAGTGATTCCTGTTTTTGCGAGTTTCTTGATGCGCGGCGGCCATGAAGATGATGGTTGGCTGTTGAATCAATTGAAAAAAGTATATCTGCCTATTGTGGCTTGGGCGCTGCGGTTTCGTTATGTCGCGATCAGCATTGCAGTGCTTACTTTGATTGGAGCGCTTTCCTTGTTCCCTTATATTGGTAAAGAATTTATGCCGATTATGGATGAAGGTTCTACAGTTGTGATTGTTGAAAAGTCTTCAGATGTATCACTCAAGCAATCATTGGCAATGGATGCCCCGATTCAAAAAGCCTTCATGGAGATTGAAGAAGTGACGGGTGTGGTTTCACGCACCGGGGCGGATGAATTGCGTATGGACCCTATGGGTTTATACCAAACGGATAATTTTATTCTCACCAAACCGCGTGATGAGTGGAGCATAGATCAACCCACACTTTTAGAAAAGTTGCGCGAAAAACTAGGGCATTTTGAAGGTCTTGATATTGCCTTTACCCAACCCATTGATATGCGAGTTTCGGAGATGTTGACAGGTGTTCGTGCGGCGATGGCAATCAAGCTTTATGGTGATGATTTACATGAGCTAGAAACACTATCGACACAAATTGAAGCATTGGTCAGTGAAACCAAGGGTGCAGTTGATGTTTTCCGTGGCCGATTGTCTGGGCAAACCTATTTACAAATTGATTTGAAACCCACTGCAATTGCGCGTTATGGCATCAATGTTGAGGATGTGAATCAATTGGTGGAAACAGCCGTGGCAGGGAAAGTGGCGACGGAAATTATTGAAGGCAATCGCCGTACTGGGGTTTTGCTGCGATATCCAAAAGATGCACGTACTTCGATTGAAAACATTGATGATTTGCTGGTGACAACGCCACGTGGTGTTAAAGTGCCGTTGCATTTATTAGCGGAAGTGCATGAGGTTGATGGCCCTGTTGAAATTGCGCGTGAATCCGCCAAGCGCCAGGTTGTGGTGCAGGCGAATGTTGAAGGCCGAGATGTTGTGGGTTTTGTTGAGGAAATACGCAGTAAAATCAACGATAAGGTTAAACTGCCTAGTGGTTATTATATCACTTTCGGTGGCCAATTTGAAAATCAGCAACGGGCAGCAAAACGTTTGAGTGTTGTGGTGCCGATTGCCATCACCCTTATCTTCCTCATGTTATTCATGACATTCCGTTCTTTCCGCCAAGCAGGGCTGATTATTTTGAATATCCCCTTTGCGATGATTGGTGGGGTGGTAAGTTTATATTGGTCAGGTTTATATTTGTCGGTACCAGCTTCGGTAGGTTTTATTACGTTGTTTGGTGTGGCGGTATTGAATGGCGTGGTGATGGTGAGCTATTTCAATCAATTGCGCCAAGCAGGGCGTAGTGTGTTACAGGCTGTTCAAGAAGGTGCTGAGCGGCGCTTGCGCCCCGTGTTGATGACAGCGCTGATTGCCAGTTTGGGGCTGATGCCGCTGCTGTTTGCAACGGGCCCTGGTTCGGAGTTGCAACAACCCCTTGCCGTTGTGGTGATTGGTGGTTTGTTTACCTCCACCTTACTGACGCTCATTTTATTGCCAACCTTGTATGCATGGGTAGAGGGCGGTGCAGAGCGAGAGAGTGAAAGCATGAAGCAGGAGCAGCTATGAAACATTTAACCATCATTATTCATACCAATATGCAGCAGGATTTAGCCGATCATTTGCGTACAATGGAACAAGTTTCAGGGTTTACGTTTAGCCATGCAGAAGGCCATGGTATTCAAGTGGAAAACGATCCGTTTTTATCAGCACGCGATAAGGTTGTGGGTTATACACCTCGGGTTCGCGCAGATGTGTTGCTTGAAGATACTGATGTGAATGCGGTATTAGCGATGTTGCGCACAGCAACGTATGGCATTGCAGAGCATGGTGTTTATTGGATTACAGCAGTGGAACAAAGTGGGCGTTTTTAAGTAGTAAAAGCAAGAAAAAAATACGATTTAATATATAAGTGAAAAAAGGAGTAGAAAAAAATGATTAAATTAACTGTGTTGGCTGGTTTTATTGGCGCTGTATCGCTGCTTTCAGGATGTTCATCGCTCTCGCGTGCAAACCTTGCACAAGATGGACAACCAAGTGTGGAGTACGTGGATTCGGGTGTTGCAACCATCACCCAAGCTTATCTTACAGATACAGGGGAAGCATTGGTTTTACAGGGTAAACTAAGGCCTTATACGCCAAGTCGCCTTACGATTCCTGGTTATCTGCAAATTGAATTGCTCGATGATAATGGCAATGTTTTAAAAGCATTACATCTGGATTATAGAAAAGCAAACATGAATTCAGGCGCGGCGAAATTCCATTATGCCATTGATCGTACGTTAAAAAATATAGATACCGTACGCATTACGCACCATAGCTCTGAATCTTAGACTTAAATCCAAAGCGCACGAATAACTTCTAGCAAAGCAAGACGTTGGTGATATAAATACCTGCCTTATACAGTGATGTGTAGGTGGGTATCTTGCATTTGATGTGATGTAACCTCGACATTTGCTTGTGATTTTCTAGGTTGTGGAAATGCAAATCTTCCGTTCATTCGCGGCAGCCAAACAAGCAAACCTTCAAGGTTGTGCTATCACTATCGGTAATTTTGATGGTGTGCACATGGGCCATCAGCAGGTGCTTGCCGAGCTTCATGGCCATGCCTTAGCGCTTCATGATGATGTGGGCCAAGTGGCCAAATCTGTGGTGATTACCTTTGAGCCGCATCCGCGAGCTTTTTTGTTTCCTGAAGAAGCACCACGTCGCTTATCTCATTTGCATGAACGTTTGGAGTTTTTACAACAAACAGGGGTAGATGCTGTGTTGTTGTTACGTTTTAACCAGCAACTTGCCTCCATGTCGGCAGAAGACTTTATGTTTACCATTTATGAAAGCCTAGGCTTTAAACACATCCATGTGGGTTATGATTTTGCCTTTGGTAAAAATCGACAAGGGCAAGCTGAAATGATGCGTGAGCTTGGTGATAAACACGGCTTTACGGTGAGTCAGGCAGAAGCCTTTTACATGTTTGGTGGCGTGGTTTCATCCAGTAGGGTGCGTTCGGCCATTGAAGCAGCAGATTTTACTTTAACACGGTTGCTCTTAGGCAGGCATTATAGCATTTCAGGGCGTGTGGGCCATGGCGATAAACGAGGGCGAGAAATGGGCTTTCCCACCGCCAACATTCAAGTGAAAGATTTAACACATCCACCTGTGGGTATTTATGCTGCTTGGTCGGAGTTTGATGGCAAAAAAGTGAAATCAGCGGCATACCTTGGTTATCGTCCAACATTTCATGGCCGCACACTTGTGCTTGAAACACATCTATTAGACAGCAATGAAAATTTGTATGGCAAACGCCTGAAAGTACACTTTGTAAAACGCCTGCGTGAAGATAGGGCTTTTGTGAGTGCGGATGATCTGTCCAAACAAATTCAACAGGATTGTTTGGCAGCAAGTATTATTTTGGATAATGCGTAGCCGTTTTGTAAAAAAAAGATACCATACTGCATCTTTTGATAAATAATCACTGTTTTTGGAGTACTTGATATGTCGGTAAATAAAGTTGTTTTAGCCTATTCAGGTGGCTTGGATACCTCAATCATTCTTAAATGGTTACAAGATACTTACAATTGTGACGTGGTGACATTCACTGCCGATATTGGTCAAGGTGAAGAGGTTGAAGAAGCGCGTGTAAAAGCTAAAGCTTGTGGCGCATCTGCGATTTATATTGATGATTTAACTGAAGAATATGTTTCTGATTTTGTCTTTCCGATGTTTCGTGCCAATGCCATTTATGAAGGTGAATATTTGCTTGGCACTTCCATTGCCCGCCCTTTGATTTCTAAACGTATGATTGAAATTGCCAACATTGAAGGTGCTGATGCTGTATCGCATGGCGCAACAGGCAAAGGCAATGATCAGGTTCGCTTTGAGCTTGGGTTTTATGCGTTAAAACCTGATGTGAAAGTGATTGCACCTTGGCGTGAATGGGATTTGAAATCGCGTGAACAAATGTTGGCATATGCTGAAAAACATGGCATCACAGTCGAGCGCAAACGCGAAACATCAAAATCACCATACTCTATGGATGCAAACTTATTACATATCTCTTATGAAGGTTATGATTTGGAAGATCCTTGGGTATCACCGGGTGAAGACATGTGGCGTTGGTCTGTCTCACCTGAACATGCACCTGATCAAGCTGAAGAACTTGAGCTCACCTACCAAGGTGGCGACATTATTGCCGTGAATGGTGTGAGCATGACACCTGCAACCGTATTGCGAGAGCTTAATCGTTTGGGTAATAAACATGGTGTTGGCCGCATTGATATTGTTGAGAACCGTTATGTTGGCATGAAATCACGTGGTTGTTACGAAACACCAGGCGGCACGATCATGCTTAAAGCACATAGAGCGATGGAATCCATCACTGTAGATCGCGAAGCTGCGCACCTCAAAGATGAATTGATGCCGCGTTATGCCAAGTTGATTTACAATGGTTATTGGTTTGCACCAGAAACACGGATGTTGCAAACAGCCATTGATGCATCACAAGCCACAGTCAATGGCACAGTTCGCCTCAAGCTCTACAAAGGCAATGTGATGGTGCTTGGTCGCAAGTCGGATAATTCTTTGTTTGATGAGCGTTTATGCACATTTGAAGATGATGAAGGTGCCTACGATCAAAAAGATGCCGATGGTTTTATCAAACTCAATGCCTTGCGTTTGCGCATGAACCAATTGGCTGGCAAATAAACGCAATGTATTACAATCAAGTTACCCGTTTATTGCACTGGGGATTTGCTTTGCTTATCCCACTACAGTTATTAAGCGAAGAGTTGATGAAACGCCCCAAACCTGGACGGGTGCGTGATGATTTGCAGGTCTTCTTTTTTGAAATGCACGAGTGGATAGGCATGACTGTATTAACGCTTGTATTGCTGCGCCTTGTCTGGGGATTGATGAGCGCAGAATCAAGCTGGATGCGCTTATATCCTTACTTTTCCACAGCAGGCCGTAAGTTGTTGGCCTATGAATTGAAAAATGAAGTGCCCAATTGGTTTAAAGGCAATTTGCCGAACCCAAGCCATGAGCGTTGCATGGCAAGTGCTGTGCATGGTCTTGGTTTATTGTTGGTTTTGGCCATGGGTTTGACAGGTGCAGTGATGTTATACGGCATGCAAGATTCAGGGAAAATGCTTGGTTGGGTGCATGAAGCAAAAGAAGTGCATGAAATGCTTGGCTCTTTGCTTTGGGTCTATTTAATTGCACATGTAGGCATGACATTGATGCATATGTTACTCGGCCATACCATGCTCAAACGTATCTTTTGCATCACAAACGCCAAAGCAAACGAAGATTAATCAGCAGCGCATAACCTTTAGCGCTTGAAAGCAACAGTTGCATGTGTGTTGCTTTTTCAATGTGTAAAACCTGCAAGACCATGCTTTAAGTCTGTTTGCGTTTTTCTTCCTCAAGCATTTGCTGAATGGCATAACCTGCTGTCATAAAACCAAAGATATTGGGTAGATAAGAAATGGTGCCATTGGTAGCACGAGGGCGGGCATCGGGTTCGTTGGGGATGGGTTCGTGAGGTAAGGCATTGATGGCGGGCTCTGATGAAAACACCACGGGATAGTTGAGGTTACCACCTAATTTGCGTAAACGGCCGCGTAAGGCACGTGCAAGGCCGCAGGTGTGTGTTTTTTTGAGCGTAGTGACTTCAGTTTTTGTTACATCGGTGCGACCACCGGCACCCAAACTTGTGACCACGGGAATATCTGCTTGCTGGCAAGCAAAAACCAAAGCGGCTTTACACACAACCGAATCAATACAATCCAAAACATAATCGGGTTTATAAAAAGCGAGCAATTCA
>JAJFLD010000151.1 GCA_021772875.1 Ghiorsea sp.
TAAATGATTCCTCATCGTGAGCTGAGTATCTGCTAAGCAGCATCGTAATGCAATTGACGATTTGTAATCGATTTTTTTATGCTAATGGTTCAAACCAAAAGGCATGTGCAGGCAAAATTTTTCTTGATGAAAGTATGGTAGATATCTTACACGATTGTTTTTCAACATAGCTATAAGAAAAAAGGCTCACGATTTCTCGCAAGCCTTTGTAATGTTTGGTTGCGGGGGCCGGACTTGAACCGACGACCTTCGGGTTATGAGCCCGACGAGCTACCACTGCTCCACCCCGCGTTAATGTGTCATTTGACATGACAATGCACTAAAGCGCGGCGAACTGTAGCGGCATGGATTCATAAAGCAACCACAATATTTCAGCACATAGTTCGAACAATGAAAATCCTCTTTTCATGCCGTTGACAATTTTCATGTAATATTCGATGTTGCCGAACGACTTAGCGTCAAACAAGGCTGGAGTTTACCCATGAGAGACATGTTACCTTTGCTTAAAAAAACTGATTTCCCTGCGATTCGTCGTGCGCGCATGAACACACTACAGGTGAATCTGGGTTATTTATGCAACCAAACATGTTTCCACTGCCATGTGAATGCAGGACCCAATCGCAAAGAATTAATGGATGCCTCAAATATCAATTTATTGATTCAACTCATGGAAATATCAGGCATCAAAACCCTAGATTTAACAGGTGGTGCGCCTGAAATGAATCCTCATTTTCGTAAGCTGGTATTGGCTGCACGCAAATTGAACATTCAAGTCATAGATCGTTGCAACCTCACTATTCTTGAAGAGCCAGGCTATGAATGGTTGGCCGAATTTTTAGCAGTCAACAAGGTAGAAGTTGCAGCATCATTGCCCTGTTATTTAGAAGATAATGTTGACAATCAACGTGGTGACGGTGTGTTTCAAGCCAGTATTGCAGGCATTAAAAAATTAAATGCACTTGGTTATGGCTTGGAAGACAGCAAGCTCACGCTTAATCTCGTCTATAATCCGCAAGGCATCAACTTGCCACCCTCACAAACCGAGCTTGAAGCAGCATACAAAAAAGAATTATTCGAACGCTACGGTATCCACTTCAACGAACTCTTCACCATCACCAACCAACCCATTCAACGCTTTGGCAGCACCCTTGTCACCAATGGTCAATTTGATACCTATATGGATTTACTCAAAGCCAATTTTCAACAAGCAAATGTTAAAGGTGTGATGTGTAGAACACTTATCAGCATTGATTGGCAAGGTTATGTCTATGATTGTGATTTTAATCAAATGCTTGGGCTTCCTGCCCCTATCGAAGGCGAAGAAAAACTACACATTGCCCAGCTCATCGCCCAAGAAGAATTACAACAAACACTTGATCAAGGTTTAGCAGGTCAACCCATTACCATCATGGATCATTGTTACGCCTGCACCGCAGGGCAAGGCTCTAGTTGTGGTGGTGCATTATAAATAACACGTTGTAAATTGCTTTATAGCATAAAAACATTGCTTTAAAGCCCCGACAGCCCCAACCTTTCGCTTCACTTTTATAGTTTGGGGAATCAACGTGTCAGAACCAGTATCACAAGAAAAAGAAATCAATCGCATCGTATCGGGCATGCGTTCATCAGGTAAACTACACCTTGGTCACTACAAAGGCGTATTGGAAAACTGGTTGAAGTTGCAAGATGAAAAGGAATGTTTTTTCTTTGCTGCCGACTGGCATGGTTTAACCACAGAATACGCCAATCCTGAAGTGGTCAAAGCTGGTATTTGGGATATGCTGATGGATTGGTTGGCCGTTGGCATAGACCCTGAGAAATCAACCATCTTCATCCAATCGCAAGTGCCTGAACATGCAGAGCTTCATCTTTTGCTCTCCTTCATGACACCACTTTCATGGCTGGAACGTGTGCCAACCTATAAAGACCAAATCACCCAACTTCGCGAAAAAGACTTGGGCACCTACGGTTTCTTGGGCTACCCGCTGCTGCAATCTGCTGATATTATGATGTATCGCGCGGATGCAGTGCCTGTAGGTGAAGACCAAGTGCCACATATTGAACTTACCCGCGAAATTGCACGCCGCTTTAACTTCTTATATCGCCAAGGCAAACCTGAGCTATTTCCAGAATGCCAAGCTTTGTTGATGCCAACTTCCAAATTACCGGGCCTTGATGGCCGCAAAATGAGCAAGTCGTATGGCAATGCCATCACCCTTTGTGAACCTTGGAAAGATACAGAAAAGAAAGTCAAAACCATGCCCACTGATCCTGCGCGTGTGCGCCGCGAAGATCCTGGCACGCCTGAAAAGTGTCCTGTTTGGGATTTTCATCAAGTCTATTCCACTGAAATTGAGCGCGATGAAATTCGTGAAGGATGCACCACAGCTGGTATCGGTTGTTTGGATTGTAAAAAAATACTTCTTTCTCATCTCAATGATGAGCTACAGCCCATTCGTGATAGACGTGAAGACTTTGCCAAACGCCCCGATGATGTGCGCGATATAATCAAAACTGGCAACGAAAAAGCGCGTCGCGAAGCACGAAAAACTATGGATAAAGTGCGCAAATCGTACAAAATCGATTATAACCTTTAAACTACACGGCATATTTACAAAGCTCAAACAAACTAAACGAACATCCAGTGGAGACATTGCATGACACAACATATAAAAAATAACCAGCCAGCAACAAAAGAATCCAGTCCACAAACGGGTGAACGCATCAATCGCTATTTAGCACATTGTGGTATTTGTTCGCGCCGCGAAGCTGATCGCATGATTGAAGCTGGTCGCATCAAAGTAAACGGTGAAACCGTTGAAAAACCTGGCCTTAAAATTCAGCCCAGTGATATTGTATTGGTCGATGATAAACCAGTGTCCACCAATGAAGAGCAGATTTATATCCTCTACAACAAACCACGTGGTTTATTGTGCTCGCGCAAAGATGATAAAGGCCGTCCACTTATTTATGAACACCTCGACATCCCTGCCAACGTACAATCTGTTGGCCGCTTGGATATGGATAGTGAAGGTTTGTTATTGCTGACCAGCAATGGTGCATTATTGCAAACCATGATTGCACCTTCCACCGCCCTTCCTCGCCGCTATCGCGTAAAAATCACAGGTTCATTAAGCATGGAAGCCATAGAAAAACTACGCAATGGCGGCATTGATTTGGGTCGCGGCGAGTTAAGCGATCCTTGGGATTTATCCATTGATACCGAAGGTGGGCATAGCTGGATTACGGTGACCATCAAACGTGGTCGCTGGCGCGAAGTGCGCCGCACCTTGGATGCAGTGGGCCACTTGGTGCGCAGGTTAATGCGGGTTCGTTTTGGTCCACTCAAACTTGAAGAAGGCATGCCCGTAGGCAGCTGGCGCAACCTTACCTCCAAAGAAGTTGCAGCCCTCAAACGTTTACACAAGGCAGCTAGCTCATAAACGATTTCGGGGCTTTGTTGAAAGACATAGCCCCTGAATTTTATCTGGCAAACAATGAGAAATCGCAGGAAATAGAAGCACCCACTACATGTGCTTTAAAATTGCCGCCCGTCGCCTTCATTTCACCATAACTTAGGGCAACACGGTTGGATTCGCTGAGCTGATAGCCAATATCCAAATTGCTTTGCACCACCAAACCACCGGCAACATCTAAACCACCACCACCGGCTGCTCCAACCAAAAGCTCTAAATCTGTAAATACAGGTGTGTCTCCCCACGCATAATGCATACCGCCACCCACAAGCCCAATCATATAATTGCCTGCCTGACCAGCATATGCAGCAATACCCTGGCCACTCAAATAAAAGCTCTCCGACAAAAAATAATCGTTTTGAATGCCCAATAATCTAACGTTTAACTCAGGATGATGATTACGCCATTTCGGATCATTTTGGATATACGTTTGATGAACATAACGCACTCGCAAATGATGCTGCTCAAAATCAGCTAAAGAAATATCTGCAACCGCTGCCTCACCTATATCAGGCATATCATATTGATAACCCACATAAGCATTCAAACTTGTCGCTTTAAAATCACCTTCAGGTGCCACAACATAACCACCCCCAAGCTCCACAAACAAGGCATCGGCAATATTTTGTTGTAACGATAAGGAAGCATCAACCAAGAAACCTCCCGCAGTAGAAACATGACCTCCACCTGCCACCCCCATGG
>JAJFLD010000152.1 GCA_021772875.1 Ghiorsea sp.
CGAACCTTCATCTGTCCAAACCGATTGGTAAGCATGGGCTGACTTTTTCGGGCGAATATTGAGGATGACCACATTCAAGGCAAACCACCACACCAAACGATTGGCTTCAACTACCCGCGGATCGCCCAAAAATTGCTTTAAATAACTGCGAAGTGCTGAGGGTGTAGGTGCATCAGGTGTGCCTAGATTTACCAAAAGCACGCCAATGCCTGTTTGTTTTGCATGTTTCTCGCCTTGTTTTGCTGTAAAAGTCATGAGCCTATTGTATTCCTTTCCAAGTTTGTCTTTTCACTTTTGCCAAACATGACATCATGATACTGCCTTTGAGCTGAAGGGATAACCCCGCCCCCAATAACAACCAATTTTTAGGCAACGTTGCATGTGTTTGCAGCAACATAGATAAGTGCTCAGCATCGCTGACAATCATGGTTGCATTTTGCTCTTTATCCAAGCTTTTTAATACCGACTTTAAATAAATATGTTGGGTGGCCACCTCCGGCAACACACTTTTATCCATAGCTATAGCATTTTCACCAGCTCCCCAAAACCACAAACCATGAACAGCCAAACCACTGGCTGTATTTATCGAAGCCTGATGCAATAACATCTGCATTTCTGAGATTAACCTTGCCCACTTACCAGCATCTTTGCCTTCAGGCTGCCTATCAGGCAGTGAACCGCCTGAAATAGCTGCAAAGGGCTCAGGGTTCACATCCCAAACATCTTGGCATGACAACAACAAGGCCTCACCCACAACATGCAGCTCTAAACCATCTTCTGCCAACAATGGATTGAGCACGGCACAAACATCACACGCATTTTGCGCCGACCAATCCAGCATGGCATCGGGCATAAGGCGTAACGTCGAGCGAACAAGCCTTGCATGATAAGGGGATGCAACCCAAAACTGTTTTGTTGTTTGAGGCAATGTCTGGCATAGTGCTGCTAACATAGATGCTGGCTGCATATTTGCCTGCTCGGCATACCATGCAAGGGGTGTTAAGGCGCTTGTTGGCGTTGCTGTTTGATTCATTTGCAGTAAATCTTGCTCATAGGGTTTGAGTGCAGGATGAAGCAGCCTCAAGCCTTCATGTTCATGCCATGCATTGGTCACCACAACTTTTTCTATCATTGTAGCGCCCGCAACAAACCTTCAGCTTTATGTTCGGTCTCTAGAGATTCATGTTCAGCCACAGAGTCTGCCACAATACCTGCCCCTGCTGCCCAATGCAGCTGATCTTGCCAAAACCAAAATGTTCGAATCAAAATATTCATATCCACTGAGCCATCCCATGCCATATACCCAACACCACCAGTGTAAGGCCCCCGCGCTTGTGGCTCCAGCTCATGGATAATCTCCATACAGCGAACCTTGGGGCAGCCTGTAATGGTGCCGCCAGGAAACATGGCCTCAATCACATCCAACATATCAAACTCTGCTTTCAGCTTACCCGTCACATTAGAAACAATATGTTGTACTGTGGCATATTTTTCAATCACCATACACTCATCAACCCGAATACTTCCTGCCTGACAAACCCTACCCAAATCATTACGCTCTAAATCTACCAACATAATATGCTCTGCCCGCTCTTTTTCAGACAATAATAATTCATCGGTTAATATATCATCATCCAGCCCATCGCTGCGTTTTCTTGTGCCTGCAATGGGTCTTGCTGAAACCCTATCATTTGTATCAATTGAAAATAAACGTTCAGGCGAGGCAGAAACAATGGTTAAATCACCTGTATCCAAAAAACAGGCAAAAGGGGCTGGATTCACTGCCCTTAACTTCGCGTACAAATCATACACATTTTCTTTTTTCCATGTTGTATGCCAAAACCGTGCAATATTTGCTTGGAAAATATCACCTTGACCAATGTATTGACGCACCTGTTCAACTGCCGCTTGATAATCAAAAGCTGTCTCAGCAATAGCATCATAAACATGTGGCGGTGTGGGTTCATTTCTCGGTAAGCTGGAAATCTTTTCAGCTAACATATCCAAATCAGCTTCAGAGTTTTTGGCGGATAAATAAATTGTAGCCTCTGTAGCTACATAACATATACACCAGCTTGGTTCATGCCGCCAAATCAACGGGCCCGCACGTTTTGTTTTGGCCCGTGGTAGTTGCTCAAAAAGCGCACCTGCTTCATAAGCCATATAAAAGATATGCCGAAGCGTTGGGAAATGATTCGTGGTGGTTTGTTGTAACGTTTTCCGCCAACTTTTAAAAAAAGCCGGCGCATCAACATATGCGTTTAAAACTTCTGATTGCCCTGCTGTAGAAACAATAAATTGTTTACCCGAACCTTTAGGGTCTTCAAGTAAACCTGCACATATTGAACGATTAGCTTGGAAAAAATTATGCGCAGCATCAACGTCTATGGCCGATACTTTTAATGTTCGCGTGTAAAGAAAGTCGGCTGTATTTATTTGAACTTTCTGAAGATCACAGATGCGTTTGTGCCACCAAAACCAAAGGAGTTAGAAATAGCTACATCAATATCAACTTCACGGGCAGTATTTGGCACATAATCAAGATCGCATCCTTCGCCAGGGTTGTCCAAGTTGATTGTTGGTGGAACAACACCGTGGTAAACAGCCAATGCCGAAAATGCCGCTTCAATTCCGCCTGCTGCGCCCAACAAATGGCCTGTCATGGATTTGGATGAAGATACCATCAACTTACTTGCATGGTGTCCAAATGTACCTTTAATACCTTGGGTCTCACACAAATCACCTGTTGGTGTAGAAGTGCCATGTGCATTGATATA
>JAJFLD010000153.1 GCA_021772875.1 Ghiorsea sp.
AAAATGCCTGATGCTGAAGCAAACATCATCCACTGTAACAAAGATAAACCATCAACTTTTCGTGTTTTTAATGTCAGTCTCAGCTGATCAATGAATCCCAAAGAAAAAGCCGTTGCTGCAATCGAACCCATCACCTGCCACACATCAATACCCACGCAATCCAACTCCTTACCTGCCTTGAACAATCATCTCTTTATTGATTACCATACAACGTACACATGTAACTTTAAGGTTTTTCGCTTAATGTGCGGTGGTACCTTGCGGGATATTGACAGCAATGGTTGGAATTTCACCAAATTGCGCCTCATACTTGGCAACATTCTCCAATAAAGCATTGGCAATACGTTTGGCATGACCAGGAGAAACTAAAACACGCGCATTCACCATACCTGCAGGTGGTGTGGCGAGAATAAAATCAAGCACAAACTCTTCTTGGGTGTGTGCAACCACCATTTGATTGGCATAAACACCACGTTGTACTTCTGCTACCATTGTTACCTGAAGGTCTTGGGGTTGTTGTTCACTCATTTGCTTGCTTTCTCCTCTGTTTTGGCTATTTCATATATGTCTTCAAGGGCTTGAATATCTAAATCGTGCAAACTTATTTTTTGGGCTGAGGCAATAGTTTCCATGCCACGAAAACGTGTGCCAAATTTTCGATTGCTGCGCATCAAAGCTTGCTCTGGGTCAACGCCAAGTTTCCGCGCATAATTGACCAAAGAAAATAATACATCACCAAACTCATCTTCTATGCGCCGCACATCGGCTTCGCTTCCCGTAGATTGATTAACCTCTATTTCCAATTCTGCAATTTCTTCTTTGATTTTATCAGTTACACCTGTCAAATCAGGCCAATCAAAACCCACACGTGCTGCACGTTGCTGTTGTTTGGTTGCATAACTTAAAGCAGGCATAGGTGGAATGCCATCCATCAAGCTTTTTCGGTCACTGTGTTCAATATCTTTGAGTGCTTCCCATTGCACCACCACATCATCGGGTCTGGCATCGGAAAAAACATGGGGATGACGGTAAATCATCTTTTCAATCAAAGTATCAAAGACATCTGCCAAATCAAATTTACCCTGCTCTTTGGCAATCACTGCATAAAATGCAATTTGAATTAAAACGTCACCCAGCTCCGATTTTAAATCATCCCACTCATCCGTTTCAATGGCTTTTTCAACGGCTTCTAGCACTTCATGTGTCTCTTCAAGCGTATATTTACGCAATGATGCCAAGGTTTGTTTCTTATCCCAGTCACATTCGTCTCTTAACACAAGCATCAAGGTGTTTAAGCGATCAAAAGGGTTTTCTAAACGTCTAATTCTTTCAGGCATCATCAATCATCCGTATCATAAAACATGGTTGGATTGATATGAAACAATATATGGTAACCATCTTCATCCTTTTCTATACATAATACCCCACCATTGCGAAAACGAACAAGTTGTCCATCCTCTTCACCACATAACAACAGTGAAACTAAGCGCGATAAGTAAGGTAGATGTCCAACAATCAAAACATCCTCATTCATCACATGCAGTTTTGCAGCCCAAGTTTCAGGGTTGGCATGAGGCTCCAAATCATCGGCTTGCTGCACACTATCTTCTACCAGCCAAGCTTCTGCTATCATTTTGGCTGTCTGCTCTGCGCGCAACTTACCGCTGTGAAAGACATGTTTGGGTTTGGGTTTTTCAAACAAACTCAAAAAACCAGCAACACGCGTAATATCTTCTAAACCTTGTCTGGATAAGGGTCGTGTTGCATCTTGCTGCGCATCCAAAGCTAAGCCATGTTGAACAAGATAGATTCGCATGCAAGGTTCTCCCATCTTTATAAGTTTAAAGTGAATACACTATGCGGACATTACAGGGGAACAACGATGGTTCAATTAAAAAGTAATGCAGATATAGAAGCGATGCGCCCTGCTTGCCGTGTTGCAGCAGATACTTTGGTGATGATTGAAGCCTATATCAAACCAGGTATTACAACCGATAGGATCAACACCTTGGTGCATGAATATACACTTGATCACGGCGGCATCCCTGCCCCATTAAATTATCGAGGCTTTCCCAAATCTGTTTGCACTTCATTAAACCATGTGGTTTGCCACGGCATTCCAGATAAAAAAGTCTTAAAAGAAGGTGATCTTATCAACGTTGATGTCACCACCATCATTGATGGCTGGCATGGTGACACAAGCAAAACATTTTTTGTTGGCACACCCAAAGTTCGTGCCCAGAAGCTTACTGAAGTCGCACGTGAAGCACTTCAAATTGGTATTGATGTCGTCAAACCCGGTGCCACCTTGGGTGATATTGGTTATGCTATCCAAACGTTTGTAGAAAAAAATCGTTTTTCTGTGGTACGCGAATATTGCGGACATGGCATTGGTCGCGTATTCCATGAGGATCCTCAAGTGGTTCATTTTGGTAACCCTGGCGAAGGTATGGCTCTCAAAGAAGGTATGGTTTTCACGATTGAACCTATGGTCAATGCAGGCAAAGCCGCAGTAAAACTACTCAATGACGGTTGGACTGTAGTCACCCGAGACCGCTCTTTATCTGCCCAATTTGAACATACTCTAACTGTGCGTAAAGATGGTGCAGAAATTTTAACACTACCATCTCAAGGGTGAACCATATGAAAAAAACGGCTGTTTTTATCTTTTTCTTTATCTACGCATCATCACCTTCTTGGGCTGATGATAATGCTATAAATACATATGAAACCCTTGATATCTACGCACAAGCAACCCAAAGCAACAACAGTAATCCCGTCATCACCCTTGAAACGGATACACCACCTATGATACCCATGGCCTCAGCTATCATAGAAGCCCCCAAGCTTTCCAAGGAAGACAATGCTA
The DNA here is from genome assembly GCA_021772875.1 of Ghiorsea sp. Taxonomy (GTDB): domain Bacteria; phylum Pseudomonadota; class Zetaproteobacteria; order Mariprofundales; family Mariprofundaceae; genus Ghiorsea. The sequence continues at coordinate 2,870 of JAJFLD010000153.1, forward strand.
TTCTGCATCTTAGTCTTATCCGTGAAACTGCAGACGATATCAAAGAAGCGGGTATTTTTTCTAATTTATTTTCTTCTGACTCCGCCTTAGAAACCACCTTACTTCAAGACATTCATTTGTTCCTCGCGGTGTATGGTGATTTACCCATTGCCTCAGAAGCTTTGTTTCTACAAGGTCAAATTCAAAAGAAACAAGGCCTAGAAGAGGCCGCCGCAGTTTCTTGGCTGCAAACCATATACGAATACCCATCATCAGATGCTGAAATGCGAGCACGCCAAGCATTAAGTGATTTGATTGACAGCGATTGGGATAAGTTTGCCGATAAAATCAAAGTGATTCTCGGCAATGTACCCCAAGCAGATAAAGCCACGCGCCTAAGCAGCCTTATCAATCAACTCTATCCATTGGATGATAAAGATTTGATTCAAGCCTTGCGAGATTTGCAATTTGACTTCCTCCAACGTTTTGCCAATGATTATCATGCCGATGAAGTTCAAATTCTCATGGCCCATAATATGGGTGCTGAATCCGCAGAAAGTGGCATCTTTGGATTCAAAAAACTATTAGCACTCTATCCCAACAGCTCTTATCGCGCTGAAGCCATGTTGGCCATTGCTGATTTACAGCGTGTTCGCCTCAAAGCCTATGAAAAAGCTGAAGCAAACTACAAAATCCTTATCCAAGAATATCCAGAGCATAAATTAATCAAAAATGCTTATAAGAACCTAGCCCTTACCCAAGATAAACATTTGAAACAATACCATCAGGCCATAGCAACATACCAAGCCATTGTAACCCGCTATCCTGAGGATAAATTGGCTTTAACATCCTTGCAGCAGATCGCCGTGTTGCAAGAAAAGAAAACAGATGAACCACGCAAAGCCATCGACACCTTACGCAAACTCGCCACAATGTTTCACGGGGTTGAAGCAACTGATGCCTTAGAAGATGCTATTCGCATTGCCAACCGAAGAATTGATGATGGTCAACTTGCCTACGATATCCAAGCGCAATTGCTTAAGGACTACCCCAAGAGCGATGCTGCCCCTAAAGCATTGTTTGCCATGGCCGAATATGCAGAACAAAAACTGAAAGATGCAAACCAAGCCAAGGCACTTTATCAACAATTTATGCAACAATACCCTGAACATAGACTCGCCAAAAAGGTCGCAGAGCGCTTAGCTCAAAAATGATTAAAGCTGGCTTGAACATTATTGCTGATGCAAATATTTGGGGCGCAAAGTCTGCATTTTCTCAACTTGGACAATACAAGATTTGCCTCAACATTCTTAAACATCAAGACATCACTCCCGCAAACATCCGCGATGCTGATATCTTGTTAACGCGCTCAAGCACGCACGTAAACCAAGACTTGTTAGAAGCATCAAAGGTTAAGTTTGTTGGCACAGCAACCATTGGTGATGACCATGTTGATAAAAATTATTTGGCCGCACAATCCATACGTTTTGCTTCAGCAGCAGGAAGCTCAACAGCATCAGTGGTTGAATATATGCTCGCCTGTTTTTTTCAATTGGAAAAGTCAGCTCAATTTTCTTTTGCCGATAACACACTAGGCATTATTGGTGTCGGTCGTATTGGTTCTTTGCTGCAACAAGCAGCTCACAACATAGGGCTTAAAACATTATGCAATGACCCGCCAAGGCAGGCTCAAACCACTTTAGAAAAATTTCATTCACTTGAATATCTACTTCAACATGCAGACATCCTCACCTTACACACCCCACTGGTTGAAGCTGGTGATTTTCCAACGCGTCATCTGATTGGTGAAAAAGAGCTGCTTCAATTTCAGGGCAAAGGCATTATTAATGCGGCCCGTGGCACGTGTTTGGACAACCAAGCTTTGCTTGCTTGGCTTAATAAAGATAAGGAACACTTTGCCATTTTAGACTGTTGGGAACATGAACCAAACATCAACCAAGATTTATTATCACACCCACAGCTGATGATTGCCACACCCCATATTGCAGGCCACTCACTCGATGGCAAGGCTGCAAATACTTTATTTATTTACAGGCATTTATGCGATTTTCTTAAAGTGAAACCAACATGGGATATCACCCAGCAATTGCCCGCTATAACAAAAAACACCTTACCCGATAACCTCAATCTTCAAAACCTTGCCTTGCAGATGTACCCCATTGCCGAAGATAGCAAAACCATGAAAGAAAATGCACACGCAGCTGGTTTTGAAGCATGGTTTTCACATTATCGCAGGCATTATCCTATCCGTCGTTCTTGGTCTAAAATACTCGCTGTAAATCCAAATTATGAAAAGGTACTCTTTTTTTGAATATCCATATCCAAAGTGAAGCTGAAATGGTTGCCTTCGCTCAAAACATAGCACTTGATGTACGCGCAGGCGATTGTTTGGCGCTGCACGGAGAACTTGGTGCAGGCAAAAGCTTTTTGGCGCGCGCTATCATGCGAGCACTAGGGGTTAAGGATGAAGCCTTGCCCAGCCCTACCTTTGCTATCATTCAAGAATATGATGCTGCCCACGGGCTTCGTATTGCCCATATGGATTGGTATAGACTTGAAAGTGAACATGATGTTGAAACACTTGGTATTTATGAATTTTTTGAAGCACCTTGGTTGACGCTGATTGAATGGTCAGAACGCGCCACTGCACTTCTCCCCCGCAATAGCCAACACATTCACATTGATATTGATTTGAATCATCCCGAACACCGCTTTGTCCACATCAACAAGAAAGGTAACTTATGAACATAACCATGTATGGCATTCCCAATTGCAACACCATCAAAAAGGCTAGAGATTGGCTTACTGCACAAAATATACCTTACCATTTTCACGATTATAAAAAACAAGGTCTTGAAAAAGATATGCTTCAATCATGGTGTGATACTGTGGGTTGGAAAGTATTGCTCAACCAACGTGGTACAACTTGGCGCAAACTCAGTGTTGAAGATAAAGCTGATCTCAACGCAAGCAAAGCCATAGAATTGATGCTGATTTATCCATCCATGATTAAACGGCCTGTATTGCAAGATATGGATCATAAAGCATTGGTATTGGTCGGTTTTGAAGAAGAAAAATACGCCGCCTTTTTCAAAGCCCATTCTTAAAAGATGTCAAACCAACATCAGCATCAAAAATTAATGTTGCAAGGCCCCACAGGTCTGCTTGAAGCGCTGTATCACCAAGGTGAAAGCCACAAACCAGCTATCATCGTTTGCCATCCTCACCCTGTGTATGGCGGAACCATGCGCAATAAAGTTGTTTATTGGATAAGCCGAGCCTTTGAAGATTTGGGTTATTCCGTACTTCGCTTCAACTTCCGTGGCGTTGAACAAAGCGAAGGTGTCTGGGATGAAGGTAGAGGTGAGGCAGATGATGTGACTGCGATGATTGATTGGCTGGCCCAAACTCATCCCAATCAAGCGCTTTATCTGGCTGGGTTTTCTTTTGGTGCATATGCTGCCTTGCAAGCTGGGCGAAAGGATAAGCGCATTCAAAAAATGTTGGCTGTTGCTCCGGCTGTTAATCTCTGGTCATTTGATTTTATGTTGGGTGAAACACGACCACTTACTATCATACAAGGCACTGCTGATGAAATTGTGCCCTATGCTCAAGTGATGGCGTGGGTTCAAAACATGCCTCACATTCAATGCTTAACAATTGAAAATGCAGGGCACTTCTTTCCGCAACACATAGATGAATTGATGTCGCTTTGTTTAAACATGGATGATTAATCTAATTTTACTAGGCGCTTGTTGTTTACTTGATGCAATTGTATGATAGCCATGACACAGGTTTAAAATAGGTGACAGATATGCATTTAGAATCATGAAATCCTCAAGCCAAGACAAACAAGTGCTATTAAATGCAGCACCCATAAGCCCTCGCTTGAGCATTTACCGTTGGCGGCTCACCATGCTTGCCAGCATTATGCACCGTGCCAGTGGTGTTTTTCTGGTGCTGGTGATTCCAGCCGCCTTTTGGTTATTGCTGACCATGGCACACGATAACACCAATTACATGTATGCTTTAGTTTGGCTACAAGGCCCTATCGGCACCTTTTTATTATGGCTTACATCTGTCGCTTTATTTTACCATTTTAGTAATGGTGTGCGTTTTTTATGTTTGGATGCAGGCTGGGGAGAATCACGCACTATGATGAAAACATCTGCCAAACTTGTTTTAGCCAGCACCCTTTTCATGGCCATATTATTGGCTATAAAAATATGAAAAAAACAAACTTAGGTGCTGCCCACACAGGTTTTCACGATTGGTATTGGCAACGTGTAAGTGCTGTATGTTTGCTGATTGGCATCCCCATTTTACTTGGCTTATTGCTTGCCACATACAATGGTAACATTCCTTTTTATACTCTAAACCTCTGGCTTACCCACCCTGTTGCCAAAAGTTTTTCTATTTTATTTCTGCTTGCTTTAACCATGCATATTTGGACAGGTCTTAAAGTTATCATTGAAGATTATGTCCACAGCACGTTTGGCCGCATCATGGTGTTAAATGTATTGCTTCTGATTTTGCTTGGTTTTGGTTTTTATATGAGTTATCACATTTGGGCAGAGCTAAGTTATAGCTTTTCTTGCTTGCCGTGTGGTCTGAGGTAAAAAAATGGCTTATTTATCGACTGATAAAGTTGAACACCACCATCATGATGTGGTGATTGTCGGTGCAGGTGGTGCAGGCATGCGCTGTGCGCTGCAACTTGCTGAAGCTGGTTACCGTGTCGCTGTGGTCAGCAAAGTATTACCTACGCGTTCGCATACTGTTGCCGCCCAAGGTGGCATGAATGCAGCACTTGGCAATGTCACCTCCGATCATTGGCATTGGCATATGTATGATACTGTCAAAGGCTCAGATTATTTAGGTGATCAGGATGCTATTGAATATATGTGTAGAGCTGCGCCGCAATTGGTCAAAGAGCTTGAGCATCAAGGTGTGCCTTTTTCACGGCTTGAAAATGGTAAAATTTATCAACGTGCTTTTGGTGGTCAGTCGCGCGAGTTTGGTGATGGTGGCCAAGCCTTACGCACCTGTGCCGCAGCCGATCGCACGGGACATGCCATTTTACACACCATGTACCAACAAAATATCAAAGCAGGCACCCACTTCTACGAAGAGTTTTTTGCCTTAAACCTTATCATGGAAGATGAAGCATGCCATGGTGTAATGGCTTGGGACATAGGCAAAGGTGAATACCATTTATTTCAAGCCAAAGCGGTAATTCTAGCCACTGGTGGTGCTGGACGCATTTTCAAAACCACCACCAATGCCCATATTTGCACAGGTGATGGTGGTGCCTTATGCCTTGATGCGGGGTTACCCATTGAAGATATGGAATTTTTTCAATTCCACCCCACAGGCATCGCTGATGTTGGGCCTTTGATTTCAGAAGCTGTGCGTGGCGAAGGTGGTTATTTACTCAACAGCGAAGGTGAGCGTTTTATGGAACGTTATGCCCCTACTGCTAAAGATTTGGCCAGTCGTGATGTTGTTTCGCGCGCCATCGCCTTAGAAATCCGTGAAGGTCGCGGTTGCGGCCCTAAAAAAGACCATGCTTTGCTCAAGGTTGATCATTTGGGCGAAGAATTGATTCTAAAGAAACTACCCAACATCCATGAGCTTGCTCTCAGGTTTGCTGGTGTGGATTGCACCAAAGAACCCATTCCTGTGCAACCCACAGCGCATTATACCATGGGTGGCATCCCTACCAATCGTTTTACAGAAGTGGTCAAACAAAGTGAAACAGCAAGTGAAGAAGAAAAAGTGGCTGGTTTATTTGCCATTGGTGAAGCCGCTTGCACATCAGTCCATGGTGCCAATCGTTTGGGTGGTAACTCATTGCTTGAAATCGTAGTTTTTGGTCGGGCTTGTGGTCATCAAGTGATGAAATGGTTAAAAGAACATCGTTACCATAAAACCATTAACCCCGATGCTTGGCAGGCTGGCGTCAATCGCGTAGAGCGATGGTTAGATCAAGATAATCAAGCGGATGTTAAGGTTTCACAGGTGCGTGAGCAGATGCAAAACTTAATGCAATCACACTTTAGCGTGTACCGCACCGAAGATGTAATGCAAGAAGGTGTTGCTGCCATTGAAGCCTTGCATCACGACATTCACAAGGCATCCATCGAAGACAAAAATCGTATTTTCAACACCGATTTGGTCGAGGCTTTAGAGCTTGAAAATCTAATGAGTTTAGCCCGAGCTACTGCTGCAAGTGCCGCGGCAAGACAAGAGTCTCGTGGGGCCCATGCTCGCGATGATTACCCTGAGCGCGATGATGAGACATGGATGAAACATACCCTTGCAAGCATCAAAGGTGATAAGGTGGAGCTTGATTATAAACCTGTACGAACCATTCCCATGACAGTGGAATCCTTCCCGCCGAAGAAGCGAGTGTATTAAAAATGAGTAAAACTGTGCGACTCGAAATCTATCGTTTCAACCCTGAAAGCGATACCAAACCTTATATGCAATCTTTTGAAGTGCCTGTTGAAAAAGCAGGCATGAAGCTTTTAGATGCCTTAAACTACATCAAATGGCATCTTGATGGCACACTCACCTACCGTCGATCTTGTGGTGAAGGTGTTTGTGGTTCCGATGGGCTTAACATCAATGGTGTAAATGGTTTGGGCTGCATCACGCCACTTGAAGGTTTAAAACAACCCATCAAAGTGCGCCCACTTCCCAGCATGCAAGTCACCCGTGATTTGGTGGTGGATATGAGCCACTTTTTCGAGCAATATAAACAAATCAAGCCATGGTTACAAACCACAACAGCCACACCTGAACATGAGCGCCTACAAACACCCCAAGAGCGTGCGCAACTCGATGGTTCCTACGAATGTATCCTTTGTGGCTGTTGCACCACAGCTTGCCCCTCTTGGTGGTGGAATGGTGATAGATTTTTAGGCCCAGCGGCTTTATTACAAACCAACCGTTGGCTCAAAGATTCACGTGATGAAGCAACAGGTGAACGTTTGGACGAGCTCGAAGATGCTTTTAAATTGTATCGCTGCCACCAAATCATGAATTGCATGGAAGCATGCCCCAAAGATTTGAATCCAACCCAAGCTATCAATGATATCAAACGTGCCTTAACCAAACGCAAAATATAAAATCATGACACAAACCACCCAAGAAACACTGCAAATGACATTCCCTTGCGTTTTTCCCTTAAAAGTAATGGCCGTTACTACCCATCACTTTGAAAGTGATTTACTCGCCATAGTACGCAAACATGTACCCAATTTGGCTGCTGATGCCTTGGTTAAAAAACCAAGCAAAACTGCAAAATACACTGCCTTTACCATCACCTTCTCAGCCAGTAGCCGCCAGCAGCTGGACGATTTATACCGCGAAATCAACAAACACCCTGATGTGCGTATGGTGCTGTGAGAGCATCTGCTATGCTTTATTATGTTCACGACCCGATGTGCAGCTGGTGTTGGGCATTTCGCCCTGTTTTACAACAAGTAATCAAAAATATCCCGACAAATGTCCACCTTAAATATTTACTTGGTGGTTTAGCGCCTGATAACCAAGCACCCATGGATCAAGCCACCCAAGCCATGATTCAACAGCATTGGCATACCATTATTAAACGTGTACCTGGTACAAAGTTTAACTTCGATTTTTGGACGTTAAACATGCCTAAACGCTCTACTTATCCAGCTTGTAGAGCCGTGCTTGCCACCATTGCCCAAGACCCCAACAAAGAAGACCTTATGATTCACACCATACAACAGGTTTATTATCTCAATGCCCAAAACCCATCAGATGAAAATACACTCATCCATTGCGCCAAAAGTATTGACCTAGACATCCAACAATTTAAAAAAGACCTGAACTCGACCCAAACCCAAAATCTTCTCCAAGAAAACAGACAACAAAGCAAAGCATTAGGTGTCAGAGGTTTCCCAAGCTTGGTTTTGGTTTGTAAGGAGCAAGTCGTGCCTATCTCCATTGATTATAACAATGCAGAAATGATCAACGCACAAATAAGTGAGGCTTGTTCTTAAATAGCACTATAAAAGTATTGAATTTCTACACCTCGTAGCGATTCAATGACTTTTCTTAAATTTTGCCCGAAGTGAAAGCCATATTGTACGTGCAATCATGCCCATCGAGAAATTACTGCGCACCATTTGAGTCATCTCAACCTCGCTTAGGCGTGAAAGCCGTTTAACTGACTTATCCCAGCGTTCGGGTGTATAACTTGCAATACGTTGGTTCATCATAAAACCAAACTTGTAATCACGCTTAAATGTTTTGCTACAAACAGCTTCATAGCGTGACAAGGCCTTGTGGTCACCTTGGATATAAAACCCAAGTTCTTGCCCTAACAAACGTCCATATTCAATGGCAAGGCGTATGCCTTCGCCAACTGTAGGCGTAGCAAAATTGGCACTGTCTCCGGTGCGAATGACAGCACCATAAACAAGTTTTTCTTCATAAGGCGTGGATGGAATAATACCAGCATTGGTTTCGTATGTTTCAGGGATTTCAATGCCATAACGTTTGGCATGTCCACCATCCACAAAAGCTTTCATCACTGTGCGAGGAGACAGATCTGTGTCGGGATTAATTACGCCTACACCTAATCGAAGCGTGTCGTAGGCTGTAGGGAAAATCCAACCATAACCCGTCAGCGCAGTCGCACCTACGAACAAAATAGCTCGATTTTTAGGGAAATTTTTGCGTGGAAACTCAAATTCAATACCAACACCAAGACGGGTTGGTTTTTTGCCCAAATTCAAACTCTCCAACACAGCGCAATGCCAACCCGAAGCATCAATAATGTATTTTGAGCGTATAACCATGTCGCCTTTTGTGCGTGAACGAACTTGAGAGCTATAAAGCGAGTCTGTTTCTTTTTTTGCTGAAATAAATTTTGTATCCAGCAATAACTCACGGTTGGCATGCTGGGATAAAGTTTCGAGATACTGATACAATGCAGTAATATCCAAAACTGCCATTTTATCTTGGTTCACTTCAAAACATGCTTGAGCATGATCCGAGTAAAAATCAAGTTGATCAATCACTTGATAAAGATGTTCTGGGATAGCCAAGGCCTTCATATCTCTCACCCATGTACCACCGCTGGTGCGCACAGGCCGACCGATTTCTTTATCTTGGTGCACGATAATGCTACGAATATCCTTGGGCAAGCTAGAGGCAACAGACAAACCCGCAGGCCCGCCACCAACAATCAACACATCACATTCTAAAGACTTCGTCATTTTCAACCGCTCACTTTAATTTTCCATGGTAAGGTTTTGTCGGGCATAACTTCCCCTTCCCTCAAATAACCCAAAATGAGAAGTTTAACCGAACGCTTGGCAAAAAGAAGTCGCAAATGTGAAACACATCCAATGCAGACAAAATACTTAACATACACCACCTCAAATGTTTGCACTTTGAAGCTTGAAATATGTCTTATCTGGTTTAAAGGATGTGTGCTGATTGTATTATTTGTGAGGTTGCTTTTTAAGACAACTCATTTTTATTTAAACGCTCAAACCACTTGATGAATCGCCTCATCAATCTATGCGG